>CAMLEM010000092.1 GCA_946479005.1 uncultured Chitinophagaceae bacterium
CTCCCCCCCGCCCCCCCCCCCGCCCCCCGCCCCCCCGCCCCCCCCCCCCCCCCCCCCCGATTGTGGAAAATTCATTCGTATTTGGTAACGGGCAGGGGATCGCTGCACTCTTCCAGGAGGCGGGTAATGTTCCTGCCCAGTTTAGGATGCACCAGCAGCGGCGCGATCTCCTGCATTGGCACCAGCGCGAATCTCCGATTATGAAGTTCGGGATGCGGCAAACGAAGGAGGGGATATTCGTGGACCTCATCATTGTAGAAAAGAATATCAATGTCAATGAGGCGGGGACCATATTTTTCATCGCGGGTGCGCCCCATCGTTTTCTCGATCCGGAGAATGCGGCGCATCAGCTGGCGCGCGTTAAGAGCGGTGGCGATCTCCAACGCCTGGTTCAGGAAGGGCGGCTGATCTTCCAGTCCCCAGGCCGCCGTTTCATAAAAAGAGGAGCTTTGAATGATCGGACCGCATTGTTCCCTAATAAGGACCGCAGCTTTTTCCAGTGCGGCCCGGCGGTCACCGAGGTTGGCTCCCAGGAGAAGATAAGCGCTGTTCACCGGGGCAATTTACAGATTTAGCGGCCTGTTCACTTCCCTCTATCTTTGTGGGAATGCCAAAACCATACAGCCAGTCGCGTGCCTTATGGGCGATCACCCGGGCGAGCTTCAAAGCCATCTTCAATAATCCCAGCGCGATCTTCTTCAGCGTTCTATTCCCGATCATCTTCATCCTCATCTTTGGCGCGTTCGGGAGCGGGGGAGGAGTGAGCTACCGCATCGTGATGGCGCCCGGCAGTGATACGAATAATGTTTTTTATGAAGCGCTGAAGGAAAACCCGGTGATCCGGATGATGCCTTACACAGATTCCGTCTCCCTGGAAAAAGAACTTCAAAAAGGACGGCTTACTGCTGTTCTTCATTTAAAGGAGAACCGCGACAGTACCGGTCGCCCGCACTACATACTGTCTTCACGCTCCACAACCGCCAGCAGCAATACTTTCTTTGCTTTTCAATACCAGGTGCTGGATTATGCCAAGCTCCGTTTTGAAGCCAATATGTCGGGCAATGTGAACGAACTTGTGACCATTGCACCTCCCGAGGTGAAGGAAGTGCGTAAATACCGCCAGATCGATTTTGTGCTCCCCGGGCAACTGGGCTTTTCGATCCTGTTTGCCACCCTGTTCGGGGTGGCCTTTACATTTTATACGCTGAGAGAACAGCTGGTACTGAAAAGATTTTATGCTTCGCCGGTAAACCGGATGAATATTTTGCTGGGCATCGGGATGAGCCGGCTTTTCTTCCAGCTCATCAACGTGATCGTGTTGATCGGATTCGGTTACTTCTTTATGAATTTCACCCTCGACAACGGATTCGTCACCTTTCTGGGGATGCTGGTAATGTCTGTCATCCTCCTGTTCCAGTTGATGGGGGTGGGGCTGATCTTCAGCAGTGTGGCCAAAAGCGATGCCTCCATTCCACTTTACATCAATTTATATGGATTCCCCCAGATGATGCTGTCCGGTACATTTTTTCCCATCGAAGTTTTTCCAAAATGGCTGCAGGAGATCTGCCGCATTCTCCCGCTCACCCAGTATAACGATGCCATCCGGAAGATCTCCTTTGAAGGACAAAGCATTTTCAGCTGTGGCAGGGAGATCGGGATCCTGGCCGCCTGGGTGCTTGCCACCTACCTGGTCCTCGCCCGCGTCATTAAATGGGAGTAAACGTTTATACACGTAATGAAATATTTAAAACTGGCATTCATAAGCGTCATTGTCTTTTTTGTCATCATCACAGTGATCTCCCTGTTCTTTCCACCCCGAGTGAGAATATCCAGGGCGCTTGACATCAATGTGTCCAAAGACAGCCTTTTGGCGGTGCTCAGCCAGCCTGAAAGATGGAAGAGCTGGTACCCGGGCGCCGATACTTTCCAGGTAATGCGAGTGATGAACCGGACCATTGGGTACCGGGTGAACCCGGAAGGAGCCATTCTCCGGGTGATGGAGAAAACGGATTCGGGCGTTGTTCTGGAGAGCAGCGGGGCCGGCGTGCGCGATATGAAAAGTGGCTGGAATGTTTTTTCTTCCCCCGTCCCCAACGTTCAAACGGTGCAGTGGTATATGGATTTCGACCTGGGGTGGTATCCCTGGGAAAAATTCTCCAGCATCACTTTTGAGAAAAGGTTCGGTCCCCTGCTGGAGCAGGGCCTGGAAAAGCTGCGTAAATACGTGGAAGACTTATGCATCCATCGGCTTAACTTTATCGACTTAATCAGGCATATGAAGAAACTTATTTTGATCCCGGTAATGCTTCTCACTGTTTTTGCTTTTGGACAGGAAAGGAAGAGCCCGCACGATACGGTTAGCACCGATGATGGGGACATTACAGTGACTTATGGACGACCCTACAAAAAAGGCAGGGTGGTTTTTGGTACCCTGGAAAAATACGGAAAGGTTTGGCGCCTTGGGGCCGATGAGGCAACTACCATCAGCTTTAAGAAGGATACGAAATTCGGAGGCGTGCCCGTTCCTGCCGGCACCTACACGCTTTTCGCCATTCCGGAAGAAAAATCCTGGACCTTCATATTGAATTCCCAGCTGGGCCAGTGGGGTGCTTTTGCTTATGAAAAGAACAAGGATAAAAACGTAGCCCAGTTCTCCGTGCCCGTGCACCTTCTCGACGCACCGGTGGAGCAGCTCTCCATTCGTTTTGAGGAAGATGACCAGATGACGGTGGAATGGGATGTGGTGCGTGTTTTCATTCCTTTCAGTGACTGATGATGAAGAAAATATTATCATACGCGTTAACGGTCTGTTTTTCACAGGCCGTTTGCTTTGCACAAAACGATTCCCTCTACCAGCGTGACAGTGTGGTGGAAACAGGGGAAAACTGCACGCAGGATTTTTTCATTGCCAGCGAAAGGATCAGTGATCCGTCAAAGATCTTTATCAGGGCAAAGAACGGAACCACCACCTCGATGAAAACATTCCTGGTCAGGAATAATATCGGGGGTTTCTCTGAATCCGGCCTGGCTGACCTGGACGGGGACGGCGTAAAAGAACTGATCATATCCAATTTCACCGGGGGCGCTCATTGTTGTGATGAGATCTATCTTTTCCGGCAAACCGCACCCGGCCGATTCCGGTATGTGGCCAGGACCTTCGCGGGCCATACCTGTTTTCTTGATGACAACACGATGCGCTTCTCTTTCTATGAGAGCTTCGGATATTTCTTCACCTGCTACGCGTGCACCTATACCGATACCAGCGAGACCGCGCCGCTGCCTGTGAGCTCCGTCATCCTGAAATACGGGAAAGGAAAATTATCGGTGGTACCGGGTGATCCCGTGCTGCGAAGCCTGATCCGCGACAATCTCGATAAATTATCGGAGCAGCCTTACGAAGAAATGGATGAGATCTCCCAGGATAATGGGCTCCGGAAGGAATTCGCTCTGAACCTCGCGGTGTTTTATTATTCCTTCGGAAGGAATATGAGTGAAACCCAGCGCCTCTTCAATACCTATTATAAATTCCCGGATAAGAAAGCCGTATGGAAGGAATTTTACCGGCTCCTTTTGAATGTGCGGCAGAAAAATGATTTCTAAGACGCGAGGAATTTGAGATTTCTCCGGATGCCTTCATATTTCGCTCTGCGGATCGGTGAATCCCGGAAGATCTTCCTGAACTCCTCTTCGGTGAGCTCTTCCCAGTCGTTCCTGCCCAGGTCGAAAAGCCGGGGGATGGATTCAAATTCCTTTTCGTTATGCGGCACCGAAAAGCGGTTCCAGGGGCAGACGTCCTGGCAGGTGTCGCAACCGAACATCCAGTTGTCGAATTTTCCTTTCATCCCGTCCGGGATGAGCTGGTCTTTCAATTCAATGGTGAAATAGGAAATGCATTTACTTCCGTCCACCACTTTTCCCGGGAGAATCGCTTCCGTGGGACAGGCATCAATGCAACGGGTGCAGGTGCCGCAATAATCCTTGGCGAAAGGATCATCAGGGGCCAGCTCCAGGTCCGTGATCAGCGTGGCAATGAAAAAGAATGAACCCTGTTGCCTGTTGATGAGGTTGCCATTCTTTCCCACCCATCCCAGGCCGCTGCGGCTGGCCCAGGTCCTTTCGAGCACAGGAGCGGAATCCACAAAACCTCTTCCCTGTATATCGCCGAATTTCTCTCTCAGCCTGGCCAGGAATTCATTTAGCTGGCCACGGATCAGTTCGTGGTAATCTTTTCCATAAGCATATTTTGATATCTGTGGCCTGTCTTTTTCCTGCCGCTCGGGAGGATAATAGTTCTTCAGCAGGGTGATGATGGAGCGGGCGCCGGGCACCAGCTTGCGCGGATCGACACGCAGATCAAAATACTTCTCCATATATTTCATACTGCCCTGCATTCCCTTATGCAGCCATTGCTCCAGCCTGCGCTCATCTTCTTCCAGCCGCACAGGCTTTGCAATGCCACAATGCTGAAAACCCAGTGATACTGAGGTCTCTTTGACAAAACGGGTATGTTGCTGTGGATTCACTTCACTAAGACGATGAAACACCTGCAAGTTTGAATTTTTTTTTTTGTAATTTGATTTACCATCAGTTTCAAAACACCGTTTATGAGAAAACTGTTCTTGCCAGTCCTGCTGCTGGCTACAGCTTTTGCTGTTGCGCAGAAATCCCCGGAGTATAAGTTTGGTGATATTTCAGCTGAAGATTTCAAAAGGACGGTATATGAGCCCGACAGCAGCGCTGCCGCTGTAGTGATCGCCGATATCGGTTCATCCGAGATCGTGGGAAACACGAAGGGTAGTTTTTCCGTATCCTTTAAAGCTTTCCGGCGGGCGCAGGTGCTGAATAAAAACGGCTATAGCATCAGCAATGTAACCATCCCATTGTACAAATCCGGCCAGTCAGAGGAAAGGCTGGAAAACCTGAAAGCGGTTACCTATAACCTCGAGAACGGAAAGGTGGTGGCCACAAAGCTCGATGTTAAATCCGCGGTTTTCAAGGAAGTGCTGAGCGACAACTGGGTGGTCAGGAAATTCACTTTTCCCAATGTGAAGGAGGGATCCATCATCGAGTATGAATACAGGATCAATTCAGATTACTGGTTCAACCTGCAAGGCTGGACCTTCCAGGGCGAGTACCCCGTGATGTGGAGTGAATACAAAGCAGCGATCCCCGCTTTCCTGAATTACCTTGTCCTCTCACAGGGCTACCTGGGCTATACCATTTATGATAAGAAAACCACCCAGGGTCGCTTTGACCTGGCGGATGGAACCAGCGCAGGGCGCACCGAAAGGGCGTCGATCGAGGCCAATGTGACCAATTATCACTGGGCTATCAAAGATATCCCGGCGCTGAAAGAGGAGAGCTTCACCTCCACCATCAATAATCACATCTCCAAGCTCCAGTTCCAGCTGTCTTCGATGGGTTATCCCTTCGAGCCCAAGCAGTTTTTGAATAGCTGGCCGAGTGTAAGCAAATCGCTAATGGAGGATGAGAAATTCGGGGTGGGATTATTCAGGGACAATGCCTGGTTAAAGGATGAGCTGAGCCAGCTGATCTCGGAATCCGATGCACCCCTGGACAAGGCCCGGAAGATCTATTACTGGGTGCGCGACAATTTTACCTGTACCCAGCATAACAGGATCTATACTTCCGGGTCACTGAAGAATGTGATGAAGGAGAGAAAAGGAAATGATGCGGCGATCAACCTCTTAATGATGGCGATGATGAAGAACGCGGGGTTAAAAGTGGATCCCCTGCTGCTAAGCAAGCGTTCCCACGGTGTGGTTCACCCGGTGTATCCCATCCTGGAAAGATTCAACCACGTAGTTGCCCGGCTGGAGGTGGACAGTAAATCCTATTATCTTGACTCCAGTGAACCCCTGCTGGGGTTCGGAAGGCTGGACTACGAATGTTACAACGGGCACGCCTTCCTTATCAATCCCGAGGCTACCCCCATTGTTATGGCGCCGGGGGAGATAAAAGAAGAAACTTATGCCACCATTTTTATGGTTAACGGGAACGATGGGAAGACCATTGGCAGTGTTAAATATTCTCCCGGTTACGTGGAATCAACATCCATCAGGGAGGAGGTGAACGATAAGGGGCTGGAAGCTTACATCGAAAAGAT
This sequence comes from uncultured Chitinophagaceae bacterium, assembly GCA_946479005.1. The sequence continues at coordinate 6,128 of CAMLEM010000092.1, forward strand.
CAGGAAGCAGCACGGTTCCGATTTTGCCGTCAGTAATTTTAAGATCGATTCGCTGAAAAAATATGACGACCCCCTGAGCTTTTCCTACGACCTCGATTTCGTAGGTGAGAAGGAAGACATCCTGTACATTAACCCGATGTTCGGGGAAGGATACAAAGAAAATCCTTTCAAATCAGCTAACAGGTATTATCCCGTGGAGATCCCCTACGTGATCGACCAAACCTACAATCTCCAGCTGGAAGTGCCTGTGGGATATGAGATCGACGAGCTGCCGAAGCAGGCTGTTGTTAAGTTCAATGAGAATAACGACGCTTATTTTGAATACCGGCTTTCCAGTTCCGGGAATATGATCTCCTTAAGGTCGCGGTTGCAGATAAAGAAAACCCTGTTCCAGCCTGAGGACTACGCGGTATTGCGGGAATTCTTTTCCCTCGTGGTGGCCAAACACAATGAACAGATCGTTTTTAAAAAGAAGTAATGAGGTTTTGTTTTTCTTTCCTGGTCCTTGCCCTGCTTTCTGCCTTTACTTTAAGGGCATCCGATGATTTTTCCGTGTCGCGGATCCCGGCCGCGCTCCTGAAGAATGCGAATGCAGTGGTCAGGGTGGATGAAATGGATTTCGAGATCATCAACCGGGGGCGAACCATTCAGAAATTGCGGTATGCGATCACCATTCTCAATGAAAAAGGAGATGGCTTTGCAACCTATACTGAACAATACACAAAACACCGGAAGATCAACCACCTGGAAGGATACCTT
>CAMLEM010000093.1 GCA_946479005.1 uncultured Chitinophagaceae bacterium
CAGTGCCAAAACAATGAAGGAAGACGTGATCCAGGGATATAAACTTGGCGCCGATGACTACATCACCAAACCTTTCGATAGTGAAGTGCTCCTCCTGAAGATCAAGGCGATCCTGAAGCGCAACGAGGAGATGAACAAGGAAACCGAGAACAAGGAGTACGATCTTTCCAGCTATCATTTCAATCCCAAGCTGCGGCAGCTTTCCCATAATGGCATCACGCAAACGCTTTCCCCCAAGGAAAATGAATTATTGAAAATGCTGGCTGAGCACCTGAACGATCTTCTCCCCCGCGAACAGGCCCTTAAAAAGATCTGGGGCAGCGATACTTACTTCAACGGGCGCAGTATGGATGTTTACATTGCCAAGCTGCGAAAATACCTGAAGGATGACGATAAGATCGAGATCGTGAACATTCACGGGAATGGCTTCCGGCTGGTCGTACAGGGTTAAGCTTCCCGGTCACCATAATGTTCCTGCTGTCCCCGGCCTTTTTCGCCCCAAATGCTCATAAGCTTTAGCGGTGACCTCTCGGCCGCGCGGTGTTCTTTGTAAAAACCCTTCCTGGATCAGGAAAGGTTCATAAACCTCCTCAATGGTACCCGCTTCTTCCCCTACGGCGGTGGCGATGGTGCCTATTCCCACCGGGCCACCCTTGAATTTTTCGATGATGGTCAGCAGGATCCTGTTATCCATTTCATCAAGCCCGTGTTCATCCACATTGAGCGCCTTCAGCGCGTGAATCGTGATACCCAGGTCGATATTTCCATCATTCAATACCTGTGCGAAATCCCTAACCCTTCTAAGCAGGCTGTTGGCGATCCTTGGCGTGCCCCTGCTCCGTCGGCCGATCTCGGCGATCGCGTCCCTGCTGATCTTTACATTGAGGATGTTGGCCGATCGGAGAATGATACTATTCAGAATATCGTGCGTATAATATTGGAGGCGGGCCTTGATCGCAAACCGGGAAAGCAGCGGCGCAGTCAATAGACCGCTTCGGGTAGTGGCGCCAACCAGTGTAAATGGATTCAGGTTGATCTGTATGCTTCTTGCGTTGGGGCCTGAATCGATCATTATGTCGATCCGGAAATCCTCCATTGCCGCATAAAGATATTCCTCCACCACCGTGCTCAGCCGGTGTATCTCATCTATGAAAAGAACATCGTGCGGCGAAAGGCTGGTCAGTAATCCCGCCAGGTCGCCCGGCTTTTCGATCACCGGGCCGGATGTTTCTTTTATCTGCACACCCAGTTCATTGGCGACGATCCGGGACAATGTGGTTTTACCCAGACCGGGCGGGCCGTGAAAAAGAATATGATCCAGGGCTTCTCCCCTGATCTTGGCTGCCTTGATGAAGATGCGAAGATTTTCAATGATCTGTTCCTGCCCCGCGAACTCCTCAATATGAGCAGGCCGGATATTATTCTCAAATTCCCGGTCTGCTGCGCTAAGGGATGATCTCTCACTGTTTAGATTCTCGTTGGGCATTGTGTAAAATTAAGCATCCCGGCGCAGTGGCCGGGATGCGTTTAAAAATTAGCAGGTTAAAACTATTTCGCTATGATGACCGGGAACGTCTTCTCGGAAGACCTCACACCATCATCATAATAAAGCTTCACCATATAAGTGCCCGAAGGCAGGTGGGTCAGGTCAATGGGTATCACTCTTCCATAAACCAGGCCACCCCAATCCCTCACCAGGAGTTGTCTGCCCCAACTGTCATACACGCGCATTCCCAGGAAATTATAGAGGGCGCTGTTGATCTGGATATTAAACTGGCCATTGTTCGGGTTCGGATAAATGATCACTCCATTATCACGAAGCAGCCGAAGCCTTTCAGGACAATCCTCCACTTTCGCCACCGTAGTAGCGCTGGAAGTACATCCTAACGGATCCGTGTAAGTGTAGGTGAGTGTATAGGTACCCACGGCCGATGCCGAAGGAACAAAATTGAATCCGGAAACACCGATGCCGCTCCAGCTTCCTCCCACAGGTGTACCTGTCAGCGAAACAAGCGTATCCGTGAGGCAGATCTTACCGAGAGGCTGAACGGTAACATTGGGGTTTGTAACTGTAAGGATCGCCGCGTTGGAAGTAACTGTCTGTCCGCAGCTATTCGTTACAATGACGCGGTAGCGGTTATTGTTCATCGCCAGTGTAACGTTAGGCACGGTCAACGTGGCGGTATATGAACCATTGGTAGTAAGGTTTGTCCAGTTTGCTCCACCATCGGTACTTACCTGCCATTGGAAGATCGTTGGAGGCGGAACAGAGCCTGCCGTTCCCACGCTAAACGTGGCGGTTTGTCCCACACATCTAACGCTGTTGGCGGGCTGAGCCGAGATCACCGGTGTGGTGCCGATATTCAGCACCGCATTGGAAGAAGTGACCGCTGGCGGACAGGTTCCGGAAACAACGACTGTGTAAGTTCCGGCATTGCCTGCAGCCACATTCGAGATCGTCAGCGTATTTGTCGTAGATCCTGAGATCTGTGCATTATCCACGAGGTTCACTCCATTCCTTCTCCACTGGTAAGTCAGGCCTGTTCCTGTTGCCGTTACCGTATAAACCACGTTGAAACCGGGGCAGATCGTTTGTGTAGCCGGCGCAGGTTGAACCGTGATGGCAGGTAATTGATTTACCGTAACCGTGATCGTGTTGGTACCTGTACAGCCATTTATTGTAGAAGTAGCGGTATAAACCGTGGTGGTTGTCGGTTTCGCATACACAATACTTACCGGTGTACCTGTATAAGGAATGGTTGCCGCGGGGTCTGTATAAAGCCCGGTAGTGGGACTGAATACTACGGTTGGCGGAATATCAAAATGGATACTCCAGTTACCGATATAACCAACATCACCGCCGGTATCGTCCACCACGTAAAGTCTCCAGGTTCCATTGTGATTACCATTTCCAAAGGATGCCAAAGTTGGATTTGCCTGGGAAACTGAACCCGGACCGGGGGCTGCAAAAGCATCCGGTGTACCGTAATTCGTCGGCTTGTAAGTACCGCCCGGGCTGAGGGCAGCATCCGCCAGCGTAGCAGCTGCTGCATCGTCAAGCACATAGTCCACTCCTACTGCATCGCTTCCGCCTCCGGCGTCAGACATCAGGAGCACTGCGGTACCTGATGGTGAAACCAATACCACATCCAGGTCATCGGGGAAGGTATGATTGATATTTCCAAGCTTCACGGAACGAACAACCGGTCCTGAGGCGGGAAGTCCGTTCACGATAAGTGTAGAGGGATATGGTCCGCCGATTCCTGAACTATTGGCCGGCTGCCCTGCCGGGGCTTCCGTGGTGGCAGGCTGTGTAAATGTTTGCGCAACTGCCGGAACCACGCTCGCCGTGATCGGCTGGATCGTACCATTACAGATCGTGGGTGCTGCCGGGTTGAAGGTGATCACAGGAGTCTGGTTGATCGTCACCGACACGTTGGTCGACACGCTGCAACTTATGCCATCTGTGGAGGTAAGCACATAATTGTGTGTACCAAACGGTATGTTGGTTACTGTGAAATTTGCTGTACTTCCGAAAGTTCCGGTGGAAGCATTTTGTGTGATCGTTCCGGGGCCGCCGGTAAGTGTATGTGTGTAAACTGCCGGTCCCAGGATCTGCCAGTCAACTAGCACACCAGCATCACCAACGAAAGCATCTGAGGCGTTCAATACCCAGTTTCCTGCACCATTACAGGGGAAACTGAGACCTGCCCAGTTATGAGATGCACCTGAAGCATCAGAAGGGAGATAGCTTCCGGGTGCCACGAAACCGGAGCCCGAGGGACTTTCAGGAATTACAGTCGCTGCGGACAGGTCGAACGTATATACTCCGGGCGGAGGGGCACCCCCGCTCGCTGTTCCCAGGTTATCGGAATTTCCGAATGTAAGAGGTGGTACGCCGGGCCTGTCGAAGAGGAAGGTGGTACCGCAGGGACTTGTCAAAGAGAACGTGACATCTCCGATCCAGGTATGATGAGCCTGGATCCTTACTCGCAGATCCCCGGCATTTGCAAAATTAATTCCTGATGGAAGCGTGATCGTGGAGTTCACCCCTGCCGGGTTTCCTTCGGGGATGGCCAGGTTGACGGTGCCTGATGAACCCAGTACACTCAGGCCCGAAAGGTAGCCCCCACTCACCGTACCCGTAACCGTTGCTGCGCCGGGTGAACAAATCGTGGTCACTGTAGACGAAACGTTCGAATGTACGGGGTTACCTACATTAAGAGTGAATTCAGCTGTGTTGGCAGAAGCTCCTCCATTGGCACAGGTAACTGTTACAATGTAATATGTGGTAGCTGAAGGTGCATTGAAAGTATAACTGGTTCCTGTAGCGCCGGGAATATTGGTATAGGGCCCACCCGGAGTGTTCGAAGATTTCCACTGGATCTGGATACCCTGAGTGGTTGACTGGCCGCTTAAGGTCAGCGTGGTTGAGGTTCCGTTACAGGTACTGGAAACCCCACCGATCGAACCCGCTGTGGGAGTGCCATTGCAAACGGCAAGCGCACAACTGGATCCGGTGATGGTTATGCCATCGATGAAGGCGCCGGTATTTCCGAAACTTGAATCCGTGGCTCTTCTCCATCTTAATACGATACTCTGGCCGTTGGCCGATGCCGGTAAATTCACAGTTGTGGTAACCCAGCCACCGCTGTTGCCTGTCCAGGCCTGCCGACCACCAATGGGGTTACCGAAATTAATACTGATCGCCTGGTTATAACCTCCTGTTACAAAGGAGCCACCCGCAGCCAGGATATCCTGGAATGGTCCACCACCGATCGATATTTCAAGTACCAATCCATCAAAACCGGTTTCAAGATTATTATTCCGGCGGAAACTAAGCTGGGCCGTCGGCGATATGATCGGGAAAGGCCGTGAATCCAGCAACTCGTCTGAAATGCAGTTCGCGTTATTTACAAAAGCAGAATTGGGAGGAGAATCAAATGTTGTGGAAACCGTCGCCCAGGGATTGGAGCTGGCACAATCGGCAGGCGTGGAAGCTACCCAGGATGCCGGGAGGGCCGGAGCCACTACCAGGTCAAAAGACTCGGCGCAATCGGCAAAGGTCTGGCAACCGGTCAGTGAGATCTCGTCAATGGATGCTCCCGTGGATCCGATACTGCTGTCCGTCGCCCTTCTCCAGCGGAATACAACATTCTGACCACTCGCTCCAGCCGGCAGATTTACTGTGGTTGTTGACCATCCGGCAGTATTTCCGGTCCAGGCCTGCCTGCCCCCGATGGGGTTACCGAAATTCACGCTGATCGCCTGGTTATACCCGCCGGTTACAAATGAACCACCGGCTGTTATAATATCCTGGAAAGCACCGCCATTTATGGAGATCTCCAAAACCATCCCGTCAAAACCATTCTCCAGGTTTACATTACGGCGGAAAGTCAGTTGCGCATTTGGAAGTGTTATGGAATAGCTGGGTGAAACAATGATCTCGTCTGAAATACAATTTGGTCCATTTACACTGGCTGAATTGGGAGGTGAGTCAAAAGGACTCGTGACAGTTACCCAGGGATTGGAGGCCGCACAATCGGTCAGCGTGGTAGCCGTCCAGCCGGCAGGTAACGCAGGTGCACTCACGCCGTCAAAATTCTCGGTACACTGGGCTGATGCCTTGTTTCCAAAGGCAATCAATAATAAAAATGCGGATACAAAAGAAATGTAGAGCTTTCTCATAGCCGTTTTAGAGTTGGTTGAATAAATGGACCCTTCGCGAAGAATCCGTTTCTAAGGTATGTATTTTTTCCTTCGCCCTGATATTCGGCTCATTTAATTTTCAGCGCATTAACCGGCAAAAAAAAGCCGGCCCCCTGGGCCGGCCTTTTTTTGCCATTCTGGTTTTTGTTAGTATCTGACCAGGACGCTCTTCGCCCCGATGATATTACCTGATCCGTCGTGTACCCTTACGGTATACACTCCGCTGCTTTTCACCCCAAGATCCACCTTCATCTCGGTGAAGGGAAGCACGGCCTGGTGCTCCTTCTCGTAAACAAGAGAGCCCTTGGAATCATATATCCTTACCGTGAGCGGACCTGTGGAACCGGTTGCAAATACCCGCACCTGGAACTGCCCATTATTGGGGTTCGGGTAAACCCAAACGTTACTGGATGCTGTTCCGGTCACCACCAGGGGTGCCGAAGTACTTACGCAACCCCTCGGATCCGTATAGCGGACAGTATAAGACCCCAGGCCATTAACCGTCACATTGCTCAGAACATTACCACTCGCCCCGGGTATCACATTTCCATCCAGCAACCAAACATAGCTGCCACCCGGAGGAATTCCGGTTGCCGTGATGCTCATCACATCGCCCGGCTGCAGGGTCGGCGCCATTGAAGGATGCAGGGATATCTGCGGCAATGTGTTCACGAATAAGGTTGCCATATTCGATGTAACACTGGAACAAAGACCATTCACAATGACGCGGTAGGTATTTGTATTCATCGCCGTGGTGATGTTATTCACTGTAAGTGTAGATGAAGTGGCTCCGGCCACATTATTCCAGGCTCCACCGCTGAATACCTGCCACTGGTAACTGGCAGCATTGGAAGCGGTGACAGAGAAGGTGGCAGTACTTCCTACACAGGAGGTCTGGGTGGTCGGTTGAATACTGATCACCGGTAACTGGCCATCATTCACCGTTACGGTAAAGGAACAGGTAGAGAAATTACCTGATGCATCCGTAGCACGGTAGGTTACGGTGGTAACCCCTACCGGGAAGGATTGGCCGCTCGCAAGTCCTGCCTGGAGCGTGGTGGTCACACCCGGGCAATTGTCTGTGGCGGTCACTGTATAATTCACCACGGCTGAGCAGGAACCTGCAGGGGTGCTTACGGTAATATTCGAAGGACAATTGATCACCGGCAAT
>CAMLEM010000094.1 GCA_946479005.1 uncultured Chitinophagaceae bacterium
TGGTGGAGCAATTGAAACCGGGAGGCAAAATGATTATTCCACTGGGAGCGGGAGACGTGCAACAGATGATGAGGATCACGAAGCTTCCCAACCGGGCCTTAAAAGAAGAGGTGTTTGATCATTTTTCTTTTGTACCGATGATCGGCGGCAAAAAAGATTAAACGAACTGGTCGAGGAGTTCAATTCTTTTCTGGATCGGGGGGTGCGTGGCGAATAGCCCCGCAATGGAAAAGCTTTTCTTCCTTTCCCCACTTGGATTGTCAATGAATAACTGCGCCACATCGTGGCTTTTTACCGCTTCGATATCGGGATCGGCGTCGATCTTTCTCAGCGCATTTGCCAGGGCATAGGGTTTCTTGGTCATTTCAGCTGCGCCGGCATCGGCGAGATATTCGCGGGAACGGGAGATGCCAAACCGGAGAAAGATGGAAAGCAGGTAAAAAAGAGCAGCCACGGCGATAATGATGAGGATGACATAACCCCCGTTCTTCTTCCTTCCCCCGGATCCAAAACGAAGGCTCCGGATCGCCATTTCCGCTATAAAGGCGAAGATCCCGACAAAAATGATGGAAACGATCAGCAGTCGGACATCCCGGTTACGGATATGCGTCAATTCGTGCGCAATGACACCCTCCAGTTCATCGTCGTTGAGCTTATTGATCAATCCCCGTGAAAGTGATATCGCATAGGTCTTGTTGTTTATCCCGCTGGCGAAGGCGTTGAGAGAATCATCGTCAATTACATAGATCTTTGGAGTTTGTGTTCCCAACTGGATACAAAGGTTCTCCACGAGGTTATATACCCTTTTGTTTTCTTTTCTTTCGAGGGGCTTGCTGCCCGTGGCCATCTGTATGAATTTCGAATGCCCAAACCAGGCGATCACGAACCAGAGGCCCACAGCGCCCAACACTACAGGCAACGCCTGGAGAAACACAAGATCCTTATCGAAACCTCCCCCATATTCCTTTTCCACGTTGGCAGAGATCACCCAGGTGATGATATAGACCATTGCGATCAGCAGCGTGGGGAAGGCGATGAGAAGCAGTACCGAATTAAAATTATTCCGGCTGATCTGTTTATGTAGACCGACGTATTTCATTGAACCGGCTAAAACTGGATCTTGGGTGGCTCTTCCATTTTTTTCCGGTCATCCGTACCCAGGTCGAACATTATCTCGCGGTTGAATTTGAAACTTCCCGCGATCAGGTTCCCGGGGAAGGATTCCACCGCATTGTTATACTCGGTTGTCGCAGCGTTAAAGAAGCGCCTGGAGGCCGCGAGTTTGTTCTCGATATCGCTGAGTTCCTCCTGCAGTTGAAGGAAATTCTGGTTGGCCTTCAGGTCGGGGTATGCTTCCACCTGCACCTTCAGCCCCTGCAGGGCACTGGTGAGCTGTTGTTCCGCCACGATCTTGGCATCGATGCTGCCTGCATTCATCGCGGCATTTCGGGCCTCGGTTACCCGGAGCAGGAGATCCTTTTCGTGGGCGGCATAACCCTTCACGGTTTCCACCAGCTGGGGGATGAGGTCGTGTCTTTGTCTCAATTGTACATCAATATCCGCGAACGCGTTCTCCCGGCGGTTGCGAAGCCTGACGAGCCTGTTGTATAAACTGATCATCCAAAAGATGAGCAGCACGACCAGGCCAAGTACGATCCATAAAGCCATACAATTGTTTTTGGTGGAGATGAAATTAAACAAAAAATGTATCTTTCGAATTCTATGCGCATCGTCCCATTTGCGATCGGGTTTATCGTTACCCTCGCACTTATTTTTTTTCTGGACAGACCTCTGGGCCCAATGCCATTCCCGCCCGGAAAATTCCTCAGTCCCCAGCACGGGTTCTGGCAAAACGCAGAAGACGTTTCCGCAGGATATGATGAGGAGTTGAAGCTGGAGGGGCTGAAGGGCGATGCTACGGTCTATTTTGACGAGCGCCTGGTTCCCCACGTATTCGCGGAGAACAATGAAGATCTCTATTTCATCCAGGGCTATCTCCACGCGAAGTTCAGGCTTTTCCAGATGGACCTGCAAACCCGTGCTGCCGAAGGGAGGGCCAGTGAGATCGCCGGTGAAAGGGCCATAGAATATGATCGCGAGCAAAGAAGGCTCGGGATGGGATTTGCCGCAGGGAATGCCATCCGGGAAATAGAAAAAGATCCCATTTCAAAATCCGTTTTCGATGCGTACACAAGAGGCGTGAACGCTTTTATTCATACCCTGAACGACCGAAACCTTCCCCTTGAGTATAAGATCCTCAATTTTCGTCCCGCGGAATGGTCGAATTTCCGCTCAGCGATCCTGTTGAAGATGATGGCCAAGATGCTTTCATCAGGTACGGAACAAGACCTGGCATATACTAACGCGAAATCGATCTTCAGTGAAGATGAACTGAGGATGATCTATCCCCAGGCTACGGATTCCCTGGCGCCGATCGTTCCAAAAGGAACAGCATTCCCCGCTCCCGGCATCGTGCCCGTCACACCGGCGAATGCCGATTCGCTCTACTTTTCGCGGAAAGATACCATCAGGGCGAGGGAGATCTCCAAACCCGATATCAACAATGGAAGCAATAACTGGGTCGTTGCGGGTTCAAGAACCAGCAGCGGAGCTCCCATACTTTCCAACGACCCGCACCTTGAAATGTCATTGCCGTCGATCTGGTATGAGATCCAACTGAGGTCAGCGGACTGCAATGTCTATGGAGTGTCACTGCCGGGAAGCCCCTTCGTGATCATTGGATTCAACGACAGCCTTGCCTGGGGCGTGACCAATGCGCAAAGGGATGTCAAGGATTATTATTCCATCCGGTTCAGGGATGATACAAAGCAGGAATACTGGTTCGACAGCGCCTGGCAGAAAACCACCCTGAAGTATGAAACCATCAAAGTGAAAGGGGGAAAGGATGTATATGACACCGTCGCATACACCGTTTTCGGGCCCGTGATGTATGATGCTACATTCAGTAATGAGCTTTCCAATAAAAGAAATCTTGCCGTAAGATGGATCGCTCACGATCCAAGTAATGAGGGGATGACCTTTTATAAGCTTAATCGGGCCCGTAACTATAATGATTATGTTGAGGCGATCAGCCGGTTTGATTGCCCCGCGCAGAATTTCGTCTTTGCTTCAAAGGCCGGCGACATCGCGTTATGGCAGCAGGGAAGATTTCCCGCCCGCTGGAACCGGCAGGGCCTGTATGTAATGCCGGGTGAAGACAGCAGCTTTGTGTGGCAGGGATATATCCCCCAGGGTGAGAACCCTCACAGTTTCAATCCTGAACGTGGCTTCCTCGAAAGCGCCAACCAGCGTCCGGCCGATACAACCTACCCTTATTTCATCCCGGGCAGCTATATCACGCCGCGCGCCGTTACCATCGAAAAATATCTTTCTGCGATGAACGGGATCACGCCACAGGATATGATGGCCTTGCAGAATAATTATTTCAATTCACTGGCTGAGGATGCCAGGGAGATCCTTTTGAAATATGTCAGGGAAGATGAATTGGACGGCGATGCCAGGAAATACCTGGCGATCTTCCGCGATTGGGACCTGATGGCATCGCCGGCTTCAAAAGGACAGACGGTTTACCAGGCCTGGTGGGACAGCCTCGAGGTGGAGATATGGGAAGACGATTTGTCTCAAATGGACCCGCAGATCCCCTGGCCGGAGGAACAGGTAACGATGGAGCTTATAAAAAGAGATTCAGCCCTCCGTTATATCGATAATATCAATACCAGCGATACCGAGAATATATATTTCGCGGTCACCCTCGCCCTGAAAAAGGCCGCCGTTTTTTTGAAAAGAACAGAGGAAGATGGGAAACTGGAATGGTCGAAATTCAAAGATCCTTCGGTGTACCATTTACTGAAAGACCTAACCGCTTTCGCACGAACCGGATTACCCGTGGGAGGGAATGGGAATATCGTCAATGCAGTCACACATAGCCACGGACCGAGCTGGCGAATGGTCGTGCACCTGGACCAGGTGACAGAGGCGTTTGGAGTTTATCCCGGCGGACAGAGTGGTAACCCGGGCAGTCCGTTCTATGATAATTTGCTGGATCATTGGGCGGCGGGCAAATATTATTCACTCTGGAAGATGCGTGACGATGAACGATCTGACCAGCGGATCAAATGGACCATCAAGTTTACAAAGGCCTGATATGAGATTTCTATTAGCCACATTTCTTACACTCGCCCTCTCGTTCATCAGCGGTTTATTCCTTCCCTGGTGGGGAATCGCGATCGTTGCGTTCCTCGTTGCCCTCCTGGTGAAACAGCCGGCGGGGATTGGTTTTCTTTCCGGGTTTCTTGGGGTCTTCCTGCTTTGGGCGGTCCTGGCCTTTTGGATCGACGCGAGGAACGACGGGATCCTTTCTCAGCGGATTGCGAACGTGCTTCCCCTGGGCGGAAGCGGTATCCTGCTTATCCTGGTTACCGGGTTTGCAGGCGGACTTGTTGCCGGCTTTGCAGCAATGACCGGGTCGTTTCTTTTCCCTGCGAAAAAATGATGTTAAAATCACGACTGCTTACACCCGTTCCTTCTTTTGACTTTATCTTGTTCCCGCTGGTATGAGAAAACTCATTTTATGTATGTCCGGGTTACTGTGCATCCTTTGCACGGCAGCCCAAAAGGTCAGTGGTGTGATTACAGACAGGGAGGGAAACAGGATCGCCTTCGCTTCCGTATTTGTAAAAGGCACGCATATTGGAACCAACTCGAACAACGAGGGGAAATATTCTCTCAAACTTTCACCTGGTACATACACACTGATCTGCCAGCACGTCGGATATGCGAGAGAGGAAACGGTCATCTCGCTGGCGAATGGCCAGGACATTGATTTGAATTTCCTGCTTTCCCTGCAGGAGATGACCCTGGATGAGGTCGTTTTGAATCAGAAAGAGGATCCCGCTTACCAGGTGATCCGCAACACGATCCGGGAAAAGGAAAAACACCAGCAGACCTTCAACAGGTTCCGATGCGAAGTATATACCAAGGGGCTGCTGAAGCTGCGGGATCATCCAGACCGGATCCTGGGCCAAAAGGTGGACTTTGAAGACGGGGACACCAGCAGGAAAAGAGTAATCTATCTCTCCGAAACCATCTCCAACTATTCCATTGACGGCAGTGCGAAGGAAAAGATCGAGGTACTTTCATCTAAAGTGAGTGGCCAGAGCGACGGGTTTGGGCTGAGCGCACCGCAGTTTTTTTCATTTTATAAGAACAATATCCAGATCGGAAACAATCTTAACCCCAGGGGTTTCATTTCACCCATTGCGGAGAATGCACTGAACTATTACACATACAAACTCGAAGGCACTTATTTCGAGGACGGGCGTGAGATCAATCATATCCGGGTGACGGCGAAGCGGAAATATGAACCTTTATTCAACGGGTACATCGATATCGTAGCCAATGAATGGAGGATCCATTCCGTGAAACTGACGCTGACCGGCGAATCCCAGATGGAACTGGTGGATACCCTCCGGCTGGAGCAGCTTTACCGGCCTGTCCAGGACAACGCCTGGTTCATTTCCAGCCAGGTAATCTATCCCGCCATCAAAATCTTCGGTTTCGATGCCCACGGAAGCTTTGTGAATATTTATTCCCGGGTGGATGTGGATCCTGCATTCGAAAAAAAGCATTTCAACTCCACTGTTTTAAAGTACACGGACAGCTCAAACCGCAAGCCCGCTGATTATTGGGAGAAGAACCGTCCCATACCATTGCTAGACGAGGAAGCGCGGGACTACGAAAAAAAGGACAGCATCGAAACAGCACGAAAAGATCCACGTTACCTCGATTCGCTGGATCGCCGGCGAAACCGGATCTCCCCAATGGGCCTGCTAATGACCGGGCAAAGTTTTGTCCATTCCCGAAAACGATCATCGCTCCAGCTGTCATCCCTGACGGAATCCGTGAACTTCAATCCCGCAGAAGGATTGGTGTTAAGTCCCGGCATTACCTGGACGAAAAGACTCGACACAACCCTTGCAGGGAGGCGGAGTATTTCCATCCGGCAGGATCTCAGGTATGGTTTTGCCAATGGGCATTTCAATCCTTACCTCACCATCCGGTATTCGTATGGAAGGCGATACGTTCACCAGTTGAGGATCTCCGGTGGACGGCGGGTTTTCCAGTTCAACAATGACAGCCCCATAGGAGAAAGGGGCAACACACTCTCTTCGTTATTGGAGAAAAACAACAGGATCCGTTCATACGAAGCAGTTTATTTCCGGGGCAGCTACAGGCAGGCACTGGGGGATGGATGGGAAGGCCAGTTTGGCGTGCAATTCCAGGACAGGAGACCATTGGACAATGTCACCGATTATAGCTGGGCCAATAAATCAGGGAAAATTTACGCTCCGAACTATCCGTACGAGATAATGTCCTCAAATATTCAGCGTCACCAGTCCTTTACCCTTTTGCTCGGTTTCAGGTGGCAGCCCGGTACACGTTATATTGAACTTCCTGACAGGAAGTTTTCCATTGGATCCAAATACCCGGTTTTCTCAGTTAGGTATATCCAGGCATTTCCCGGGATGCTGGGAAGTGATGCCCGATTCAGCAAATGGAATCTCGACATCACCGATAATTTCAATCTGAAATTGGCGGGACGTACCCGTTACCGCATCGGGTTTGGAGGTTTTCTTTCCATAGATTCAGTGGATGCTCCCGACTATATTCATTTCAATGGGAATATTTCCACGCTGGCCACTGAATACCTGAACAGCTTCCAGCTTTTACAGATCTACCGGTTCAGCCATACCGCGGATATTTATGCCCTGGCACACCTGGAACATA
>CAMLEM010000095.1 GCA_946479005.1 uncultured Chitinophagaceae bacterium
CCCAGCGGTGACGATGATCTTTTTGTGAACAAGGCCGCGACCAAAAAAAATACGGCTGTCGTCATCGACCCGGAAGCGATCACCCGCTCCATCCCCCGCACCACCTGGTCGGGATGGCTCAAACAAAAATCCAGGCATTATACCACGGCAAAATTTTACAAGCCGAAACATAAATTCCTCCTCGGGCTTTATTTCATTACCCAGTTCGCCTACTATCCGCTGGCCCTTGCTGCTTTCCTGCTTTTCGACTGGAGGTTCGTTGCCGGCATCTTTGGGCTCAGGCTGATCATCCAGGGTATCATTCTTCACCGGTCGATGAAAAAAATGGGAGAAAAAGATCTCTGGCCCTATTATCTCTTCCTGGATATGTGGATGTTCATATATTATCTCATTTTCGCCCCGGCACTCTGGAGAAGACCGGCCAAACAATGGTAAGTGGAGATCCTCCTTAAATATTTTTCTGATTTCACCGGCGAACAGCTGACCCGGTTTGAAAAGATCGGGCCGCTTTACCGCGAATGGAATGCGAAGATCAATGTCATTTCAAGAAAGGATATTGACGCGCTCTACGAGAAACACATTCTTCACTCTCTCAGCATCGCTGCAGCCTTTGAATTTATCGAGGGAATGGAGATCCTCGACCTTGGCACCGGTGGGGGGTTTCCCGGTCTCCCGCTGGCGATTTTTTTTCCCGGGGTGAAATTTCACCTGGTTGACAGCATTGCCAAGAAATTGAAGGTCGTCGAGTCCATTGCCGCTGAGATCGGCCTGGATAATGTGAGCACCGAACATTCCCGGGCGGAGGCGATCGGGAACCGGCAGTTCGATATGGTGGTTTCCCGGGCAGTGGCCCCCCTCCGCGAATTATGGATATGGTCACGACCGCTTTTGAAGAAAAAAGCGCTTCCCGCGGCCCCCGCCCCGGGCCTGGTCTGCCTGAAGGGTGGGGACCTTGCGTCCGAGATCCAGCAAAGTGGCACAAGGCCCCGGATTATGGAGATCCACGAGATATTTGCCGAAGAATATTTCAGGGAAAAGTTCATTCTTTACATTCCGAAATAGAAATACCTGTTCGTGGTATTGATTAGAACGGCATTAAAACTGACCTTTAACTCCAATTATGAAGGAAATATCCGTTTGTATCGTGGATGATAACCGGGAACTGAGAAATGCCCTGGAAGAGATCATCAGTATGTCGGAAGGCTATAAATGCCAGGCGACACTCGGCACCCCGGAAGAAGCAATGCACCAGCTGCCCATTCTCAAACCCGATGTGGTTTTAATGGATATCAACCTTGGAAGCACCGAAAGCGGTATTGACGTCGTGAGGAATCTTAAACCGCGCATACCGGGCACTAATTTTATGATGTGCACTGTGTACGAGGAGAATGAAAAGATCTTCGAAGCATTAAGCGCAGGTGCCAGTGGATATATCCTGAAAAAGACGGATCCTGCCAAAATGCTCGACGCGATCCGGGAGCTCTATGCAGGAGGCGCTCCAATGAGCAGCCAGATCGCCCGAAAAGTGGTCGCTGCCTTTCAAAAACCTGCACCCGGAAAGGAAGACCAGCAACTGGATGTTCTCTCCAGCCGGGAACGCGAGATCCTGGAACATTTATCCAGGGGTTTGATGTATAAGGAGATCGCCGCCGAACTCTTTCTCAGCCCCGAGACGGTCCGCAAGCACGTTTACCATATTTACGAAAAATTACACGTGAATAACCGGGTGGCGGCAGTGAACAAATTCTATGGGCGCTGAGCCTGATTTTGTGTAACAGGTACACTCTCAATCCTGTGCGGCGAGTGTTAAATAAAAAAAAATACCAGTTTGTGGTATTGTTGCGCTAAGGGTATCCTATTACATTTGATTCCAGAAAGGCCCGTAGCCATTAAACCTAACCTTATTCTCGGGCAAGTATAGAGGGGCCATAATCAAAAGAAAAGGGTTGTCTTTCCTCGACAACCCTTTTTGATTCTTTGCCTACCACTTCAGCTCCAGCTTATTATTTTTCCTGTCCACGTCGGCCAGCCGGAAAGAGGGATCGATCTCAACCAGGGTGAAATCCCGGAGCTTTTTGGTCGTTTCGATCACATAGGTCGGATGGGTCCATTTCCAGGGTTCATAAGCGATGCGGGGAACATTGGGTGTCTCATTTGCTTTCTCCCCGTACATCAGGTCAAGCGGTACATAATGGTTCTCCTGGCTTCCGTCTTTGAACCGGATGCTGAGATCAATGGGCATTGGCATCAGGCCCAGCCTGCTGATCCGCACTTTCGTCTTGCCCCCTTCCTCCCATAAACTGTCAATGGCATAATCGATGGTCCGGGTGGTATTGATGAAATATTCCCTGTACCAGTCGAGCTTCATATCGCTGACCTTTTCTGCCACCCGAATGAAATCAGTGGCGGTCGGATGTTTGAATTTCCACTGGCGATAATACTCCAGGAGGATCCTGTCCCGGGCCGGGGCCCCGGTGACATAACCCAGCTGTTCCAGAAACACAGCGCCTTTTGAATACACATTAAAGTGGGCGTAATTGGTATTGTAATGATCATCGTGCGTGATGAGCGGCTCTTCTTTCCCGCTTCTCACAGAAGAATAATAGGATCCATAGCTGTCCTCCTGTTCAAAGGAACTGTCCTTTTTCAAAAAAGCGGTCACCCGCGATTCGGCATAAGAGGTGAAGCCTTCATCCATCCAGGCATAGAGGGATTCATTGGTGGCCATCATTCCCTGGTACCAGCTATGCATCAATTCGTGCAGCCAGGCACCCGGGCTGGCCAGCAGGGTAGACATCGGGTATTCCATCCCCCCATCGCCACCGTGTATGAAAGTATATTGCTTCCAGGGGTAAGGCCCAAAGGTTTTCTCAATGAAGGGAAAAGCTTTCTCCGCATCATCCAGTATTTTTTCCCATTGCTCGGCCGTCGCATTGGTGGGCTTATACAGCAGGTGCAGGGTGAGATCGTTCCGGATCTTTCTTGTTTTGTGGATGTAAGAAGGATCCGCCGCCCACATAAAATCGTGTACATCGGGTGCAATGAATTTCCAGGTCAGCTTGTTACCGGAAGGCCTGCTTACAGAAGAACCGGCTTTCTCATAACCATAGCCTGCCTGTTGAGGATTTTGCAGGTACCCTGTGCCACCAAGGATGTAATTTTTATCAATGGAGATATTCACTTCATAATCTCCCCAAACGCCATAAAATTCACGACCGACATACGGAGTGGGATGCCATCCCTCCGCATCATAAGCTGCCATCTTCGGATACCACTGGCTCATCGAATACCGCACCTTGGTGTTGGGGTTATCTCTCCCGCTTCGGCGGATCTGTATGGGAACCTGTGCTTCGAACACCATATCGAACACAACCCGGGATCGTGGAAGAATGGGTTTGTCGAGGGTGACTTCCAGGATGGTCTCGAGCACTTTGAACTGCTGGGACCTTCCATTCATCTTCAGGGAAATGATCTTCTGGTAACCGATCTCATCGGGCTTTAATTTGGAGATCCTGTCCTTCACCCTGCCATCCCAGTCCTGTCCCCGGCCTATCTGTATCGTACCCTGCCGGCGGCTGCGTGTATCCATCATACTTCCGGGCTGGAAAGCATTGAAATAAAGATGGTAGAATACCCTTGTCAATGTGTCGGGAGAATTATTCCAGTATTCCAGTTTTTGTGTGCCATTGAAACGGTTTGTCTCCACGTTCATATCAATGTTCATCACGTATTTCACTTTCTGCTGCCAGCGGTCAGCCTGTGCATTCGCTGTGAACAGGCCAGGCATAGATAAAAAGGCCAAAAGAACAGTTAACTTCATCAGGATGTTTTTTAATAGACGACAAATTTACCCCGGGGATTGCAAGACCCCCGACCGTACATATAAACCTATTTACCCGCGATCACGATAACGATCTCACCTTTCACATTTTTTTCGCTAAAATGATCCAGTAATTCTTTCAGCGTTCCCCGCCGGGTTTCTTCAAATTTCTTGCTAAGTTCCCGGCTGACCGAGCAGGCCCGTTCCTCCCCGAAGTGCAAAACCAGTTCAGCCAACGTCTTTGCGAGGCGGAGTGGCGACTCATATAAGATGATCGTGCGCTCTTCTTCGGCCAGCTTTTTTAATAAGGTCTGCCTTCCTTTTTTGAGCGGCAAGAAGCCCTCGAAGCAAAACCGGTTCGTAGGAAGACCACTGTTCACCAGCGCCGGGACGAAGGCTGTTGCCCCCGGGAGGGTTTCTACAGGAATACCGGATTTTATGCTCTCTCTCACCAGCAGGAATGCAGGATCCGAGATGCCGGGTGTTCCTGCATCTGTGATCAGCGCCATTGTCATCCCACTTTTCAATTGATCCACCAGGTGTGTCAAAACCTTGTGTTCATTGTGCTGGTGATAGGGCGTGATCGGCTTCCGAATGTTGTAGTGAGAGAGCAGGTGGCTGCTCGTACGGGTATCCTCTGCAAGAATAAGGTCAACCTCGCCAAGTATCCGTATCGCGCGAAGCGTGATATCCTCCAGGTTGCCGATGGGTGTGGGGATCAGGTATAACAATCGGAGAGATTCAAAGGCTTACTTCGAAATATTCCATCACAGGGTTGGCCAGTAATTTTTTACTGGCTTCCTCGGCGATCTGTTTCGCTTTATCGGGTGAATCGGCTTTCACCTGTAAGGTGATGTTCTTGCCGATCCTGACGTCTTCCACGCCGGAGAGGCCGAGGTTCTCCAGGCCGCCCATTACTGCTTTACCCTGCGGGTCGAGCAATTCTTTCAGCGGCATAGGTCATCGGATCTGATTTTTAAAAAGTAAAGATAGAACAACATAGAGGAGAATGGTCAATGGAATGGCGAGCCAGGAAAGTAAAAGAAACGCTGCGATGGCAAGCATTACCAGCAGGTAACGGGGCCAATTGCCAGCCAAACCATAGTTGCTAAACTTATAACTCATCAACGGGATCCGTGATACCATCAACCAGGAGATCACAAGGATGATCGCGTAAAGGAACCACCGGTTGTGCACCAGGTCAACGGCCCAGGCCTCGTTGATATTCCAATAGATCAGGGGCAGGGATGCAAAAAATATCCCGGCTGCGGGCACAGGCATTCCTTTAAAATAGGGAGTGTGTTCCGTATCCAGGTTGAAGCGTGCCAGTCTCCAGGCTGCCGCACAGGGAACCAGGAAGGCGGGAATCAGCCAGAACATCCCCGAATCCACGGCGCCCGTATCCCTGGCAAGGGAAAGCCGCAGGAATTGAAATAAGATCATACCCGGCGCCACACCAAAGCTCACCACATCTGCCAGTGAATCGAGCTGCTTTCCCATTTCAGAATGGGCATTGAACATCCGGGCTACAAAGCCGTCGAGAAAATCTATCACTGCAGCGATGCCGATGAACAGGGAAGCCAGCCAGATCCTTTCGGGTATGTAAAGCAGCTCCGTGCCCTCGGAGTTCACGGTGATCATGATGCCATTTTGCAGGGTGAAAACGATGGCCAGGCAGCCGAACACCAGGTTCAGAAGAGTAAAATAATTGGGGATATTCTTCATTTCTTCATCAGGCTTTCAATTTCTTCCGCCGTAATGGGTATGTTCTTCATCAGGTCTTTATTCCCGTTCCGGGTAATCCACACATTGTTCTCAATGCGGATCCCCATTTGTTCCTCCTCTATGTAAATGCCCGGTTCCACGGTGAATACCATACCTGGTTTAATGGGCTCGGTACGGGTTCCCAGGTCGTGCACGTCGATGCCGAGATGATGGGAGATCCCGTGGTAAAGATATTTCCGGTAAGCCCTGTCCTCCGGGTTCTCATTCTTCACGTCGGTTTTTTTCAAAAGCCCGATCTTAAGAAACTGCTGGGTGGCTTCCTCTCCCACCTTATCGGTATAATCAACGATGCTGATCCCGGGTTTCAATAAACTCTTCGCATAATTGTGTAAATGAAGGCAGGCATTGTAAACCGTTTTCTGGCGCCGCGTGAATTTCCCGCTTACGGGGATGGTGCGTGTAAGATCCGCGCAATAACCTCCGTACTCGGCGCCAAAATCAAGCAGGATCAGCTCTCCCTCTTTGCATTCTTCGTTATTGGAGATGTAATGGAGGGTCCTCGCCCGGTCGCCGCTGGCGATAATGCTATTGTAGGCCGGGCCGCCCGAACGCTGGGAAAGAAAGGAATGAAAGATCTCAGCCTCTATCTCGTATTCCATCACGCCTGGTTTTACAAACCGGAGGAGTCGGCGAAATGCATTTTCAGTGATATCGATCGCCTTCTGCAGAACCTCCACTTCGAGTGCGGTCTTCACGCCACGAAGTTCCTTCAGGATCTTTGCCGCCCTGCGGTATTCGTGCAGGGGATACCTCGCGCGCATCTCATCAATGAAACGGTAATCACGGGTACGCACCAGGCTTGCTTTCCTGTCATTTTCATTGCTGTCGAGATAAATGATATCCGCCAGGTGGATCCAGGGTTGCAACAAACCATCCAGGCTGTCGAGCCAAACGATGGTTTGAAAGCCACTGAGCGCCTGGGCTTCCGCAACCCTTAATCTTTTACCATCCCATTTCTCCTTGAGCTCATTGGGTCTTACCAATACCAGCACCTCCCGGTATTTCGGATCCGGGTTATCGGGAAAGAGGATTACCATACTGTCTTCCTGCGTGATCCCGCTCAGCCAGTACACATCACTGTTCTGCCGGAAGGGGTAGAGCGCATCACCATTGGAGGGCACTTCATCATTGCTGACGAAAATGGCAATGGAATTCGGTGCCATTTGTTTAATGAATC
>CAMLEM010000096.1 GCA_946479005.1 uncultured Chitinophagaceae bacterium
CTTCCCTTGCGGGGAACCACGATGACGATGGCGATGGCAATGTTCACAACGAACCAGCTGGGCGTGGGACTGACCACAGCCGCGATCTGGCTGATCAACCTGGTTATACCGGCTGTGTTGGGGAGTTTGTTGTTGTTGACTTTGAGAAAATTGGTAAAGGAGTGATACTTTATACAGTCTAACAGCCGGACGCAGCGGGCGCGGCGAAGCGCAACGGTCCAACGGAACAGCCAATACATCTTCTCGTCTTCCAAACTTCCCTTCTCCTCCGCTCAAATACGAGCAAAGCGAGTCTAAACTTCCTCCAACTTAAAAAAATTCTTTGCCCTGATGCCCTTCTCCGTCCTCTCGAGGTCACAGCATTCAAACTTCGGGTCGTGCTCGAAAAATAAAATGTAATCATTCTCCACGGCTTCTTCCAGGAAAGACCTTTTTTCGATCAGTGTGGTCAGCGGAAACATATCATAGGCCATCACATAGGGGAGCGGGATATGACCCTGGGAGGGAAGCAGGTCCGCCATATACACGATCGTTCTTCCATTATACCGGATTTGAGGAAGCATCATCTTCTCCGTATGCCCGCTCACAAACCGTACGGTGATATTTTCGGAGAATTTTTCTTCTCCCAGCCTGCCTTCGGTCATCTCACGGGTGTTGACGAAATTCAGCTGCCCGGATTCCTGTATCGGCAAAATGTTCTCTTTCAGGAAAGAAGCCTTCTCTCTTTCATTGGGATTCGTGGCCCATTCCCAATGTTCCTTATTGCTCCAGTAACGCGCGTTCTTAAAGGTGGGCACAAGTTTGTCGCCTTCTCTTTTGATACTCCCCCCGCAATGATCGAAATGCAGGTGAGTGAGAAATGCATCCGTGATGTCATCCGGGTGAAAACCGTGTTTAGCCAGCGAACTTTCCAATGTTTCATCCCCGTACAGGTAATAATGGCGGAAGAATTTTTCATCCTGCTTGGTGCCATTTCCGTTATCTACCAGGATCAGCCTGTTCTCATCTTCGATGAGCAGGCAGCGAAGGGCCCAGGAGCACAGATTATTTTCATCGGCAGGATTGATCTTATTCCAGATGGACTTTGGCACCACCCCGAACATCGCTCCGCCGTCGAGCTTGAAAAAACCGGTGTTGATGGTATAAAGTTTCATAATGTTTTTTTTGCGGCCCGGGCATACATCAGTAATAAAAGCCCGATGATAAAAAAGATGGCCAGGGCCATTACGGATCCCCGCTGGCTTCCTGTCAACTCGGTGATGTATCCATAACTGAAAATCCCGACCACGGCGGCCAGCTTCTCAGTGACATCATAAAAGCTAAAGAAGGAGGCTGTGTCCCTGGTAGGAGGCATTAACTTGGAATAAGTACTGCGGCTCAGCGATTGGATACCTCCCATTACGAATCCCACTCCCGCGCCCAGCGAACAGAATTCAACCACACCGCCCACCGGGAGATTATAAGCCACCACGCATAAACCGATCCATAGAGCCAGCAGGATCATCAGCGTAGGAAAATTCCCGATCCTGGAAGAAAGCCGGGAGATCAGGTAAGCGCCCGGGATGGCAACGAGCTGGATCAGCATAATGGCGATGATGAGGGTTTCTGTTTCCATCATCAGCTCTTCCTTGCCATAAAGAACCGCCACAAGCATCACGGTTTGAACCGCCATATTATAAAAAAAGAAAGCTCCAAGGAATCTTTTTAGCGCCGACAATTTTTTTAGCTGCTCCCAAACCTTGCTTAATTCGCGATAACCACCGGCCAGGTCGCTTTTTCGCGCTGGAGGGGAAGTCGAAGCCGGAAGGGGTTTGGGAAGCCGTTTCAGGGAATACTGCCCGAACGACCACCACCAGATACCGACGAGCAGGAATGAAAACTGCGATCCCTTGGATTCCGTTATTCCAAAGAGATCGGGCTTCAGCACAAAGACGAAGCATAGGATCTGTAAGATCACACTGCCCACATAACCGTAAACAAATCCTTTGGCACTGACCGCATCGCGGTCTTCCGGCGCCGCTATCTCAGGTAAGAAAGAATTATAAAATACCTGCGCGCCCCAAAAGCCGACACAGGCAACGATCACCGATGCGATTCCCAGTCCTAAAGTATCCCTGTCGAAAAAGAACATCGAAGCGCAGGCCAGGCTCCCCAGCGTCATAAAGAAGAGAAGAAAGCGTTTCTTATTTCCCCGGTAGTCCGCAATGGAGGAAAGTAGCGGGGAGCTGATGGCGACGATCAGCAGGGCCAGGGCAATGGCATAATTGTATAATGCCGTGTTCTCAAACTCCCTTCCCAGGAAGGTCACCGTGGATCCGCCGGAATGGTCCACCGCAACCGCCGTGAAGTAAGTGGGAAAGATAGTTGAAGTGATTACCAGGCTATAGGCTGAACTCGCCCAGTCGTACATAGCCCAGCCATTGATGGTCTTCCGGGAAGCGGTTTGCATAATGCAATTTAAGGATCGTTTACCGGAGATCGCGGCAGTTTACTTCTGTTGTTCATTGAACGACATCATCCAGTTCACACCGAATTTATCGGTCCACATACCGAAATAATCTCCCCAGAAGGTTTTTCCCATTGGCATTGTAACCTTGCCACCGGACGAGAGTGCATTGAATAATTTATCAGCTTCCTCTTTTGATTCCGCATTTATGGAAATGGAAAAATTATTTCCAGGCTGGAAACCCGGGGCCCATTCACCACCGGTATCACTGCCCATCAGGCTTGTTTCCTTGCTGATCGGGAGGGATACGTGCATTATCTTTTCCCCGTCTTCAGGGCTCATTGTATGCCCGCTGTCGGCTGGCATATCCTTGAAGCGGCCTACATATCCGAAGTCACCGCCAAACGCGGCCTTGTAAAAATTGAATGCTTCTTCGCAATTGCCGTTGAAGTTCAGATAAACATTGACGGACGCCATATTATTGGGTTTTGGAGGACCAATTTAAGAAATAGTTGGTGAACAGTTACAGTGAAGAGCCGTTTCTCCGGAAACTGTAATTAATTACCCGATCAGGCCCTGCCAGATCAGTATGAGCAGGATGATCCCCGCTACGATCCGGTACCATCCAAACAGGCGGAACCCGTGTTTCTGCAAAAATCCAATGAAGAATTTAATGGCTAGCATGGCTACCACAAAAGCCACGATGTTGCCGATGATAAAGGCGAGTGTATTCTCCCGCGTAGAGGTAACCAGGTCGATGCCGCTGCTCCGGCCACCGGAAATTGCCCACTCCTTAATGAATAAGGCGTAAACCGATACCGCGAACATCGTGGGTACCGCCAGGAAAAAAGAAAATTCGGCGGCGAGGTTGCGGGTGAGCTTTTGCTGCATTCCCCCGATGATCGAGGCAGCGCTGCGGCTGACCCCCGGGATCATTGCGAGCACCTGCCAGCACCCGATGAGGAAGGCATTGAGATAACTCACTTTGGGTTCTGTGTCGATGGTATGCACAGTGAATACTCTGTCAATGACAAGCAGCACAAATCCTCCCAGCAATAAACTGACTGCTACAACCGTGGGGTTGAAAAGCAGTTCATCAATTTTTTCTTCAAAGAGATAACCCAGGACCAGGGCAGGCAATACGCCTACCGCGAGCTTGGCGTAGAACTGCCAGCGATTGAACTGGAAGAATTTTCTCCAGTAGAGGACGACCACCGCAAGAATGGCTCCCAGCTGGATGGCTACCGTGAATAATTTGACGAAACTCGTTTCCTCCTCGGTTTCTCCCAGCTGAAGAAGATGCCCGGTTATGATCATATGCCCCGTGGATGATATGGGAAGGAATTCTGTAAGTCCCTCCACGATGGCAATAATGACCGCTTCGAATATGCTCATTGAAAAAATTGGATCTCGCGGAAATTATTTCGGGCTTTTGAAGATCGCGTACACCTCGATCACCAGGCCGGCGAGGATCAGCAGCGGGGCGATCGTGATCCTGCGTGCACTGTACACCGAATCCGCTTCAAAGATGGCCGGGTTGGTGCTTTTGCCACCTGCCATCAACAGCATTCCCAGCGCCATCACGCCCAGGCCGATCAACATCCAACGGTAATTGGCCTTCTCAAAGATCGCGGGCCCGCTGTTGCTTTTTTCTTTCATACCAGATCATTTGGGGTTGCAAGATAAGGGTTGCACGGAAGAAATCTCAATAGAGATCGTCCAGTTTCATCTTCAGGTATTTAAGCACGCTTCGGTGCGTACTTACCAGGGTTATGCACACGCCCAGCACCACCAGCCCGACAAAGAGAAGCGTTATGCTTTTGGAGTCGTGGATGGCCTTGAGCTCAGGAACATTCTTCTCGGCGATCATCATCAGGATCCAGACCGCGGCGATGGCGATCAGTCCGCTCAGCGCTCCATTGATGATGGCCCGGATATTCATTGGCTTGGCAATGAACCAGCGCGTGGCACCCACCATCTGCATCGTTTTAATGAGAAAACGGTTGCTGAACATCGCCAGGCGGATCGTGTTATCAATGAGTACGATCACCACGATGGCGAGGATGATCGCGAGACCCAGCAGGATCAGGCTGATCCGCCTAATATTTTTGTTCAGTTGGTCGATCAGTCCTCCCTGGTACTTGACCTCGGTGACATAAGTTTGCTTTTCCAGGTCTGCCTTGATATTGGCGAGCGTGTCCGTGTTGACATATTCCTTTTTGAGCTTGAAATCAATGCTGCTCGGAAGGGGATTGTAATCGATGATGTCGTCCCAGGCCTCATTCCCATCTGCAATGAATTTTTGACGGGCCATTTCCTTGGTGGTGTAAGCCCAGGTCTTCACGTAAGGCTTGGAAGATATGTAATCCACAAGGGCCACACTGTCCTTGGGGTTCAGGGTTTCCCGGAGATATACGTTCACTTCAACGTTTTCCTTGAAATGTTCCCCGAGTTTGCCGGCATTGATGATGAACCAGCCTATGATGCCGAGTACGAACAGTACCAGAGTCACGCCCAGGACGGACATAAAGTAAGAAGGCTTTCCGCGTTTAATGGACGCTTTACGGGATTCTGCCATGGGTTTGTTTCAGGTTTGGGTTAGTGGATACACGCTCTTGACAGGGCAGGCAAAAATAACCGAAATCTCCGCTTCAAACCGTACAATCCTTATTTTTGTTACCCATCAGCCTGTTGAATTTCAACATTGAACAGGCATAACGATTGCCGGCAGCTTGTATTATCGCGTCCCGCCATTTGAATCAAAAGAAGTCACTATTTAAGTCTTCTTTCACAAAAAAGGCTGGCATTGACCTGCCAGGTAAAATTTCCAAAGAAAAATGGAATACAGGTTCAGGGATATTGAAACGAAATGGCAGAAAGCCTGGAAGGAACAGGGGGTTTATCGCGTGCAAATTGATACTTCGAAGCCGAAGTGTTATGTGCTTGATATGTTCCCTTACCCCAGCGGGGCGGGACTCCACGTCGGGCATCCCCTGGGATATATCGCCGCTGATATCTATAGCAGGTATAAGCGGTTAAAAGGCTTTAATGTCCTTCACCCAATGGGTTTCGACAGTTTCGGCCTGCCCGCTGAGCAGTATGCCCTGGACACCGGCCAGCATCCTGCCCTTACCACGCGGAGGAATATTGAGAATTTCAAATTGCAGCTGGACCATATTGGTTTTTGTTACGACTGGGAGCGGGAGGTGCAGACCAGTGACCCGGCTTTTTACAAATGGACGCAATGGATCTTTCTCCAGCTTTTTTATAGCTTTTATAACCGGCAGACCAATAAAGCGGAACGTACGGCCGACCTGATAAAGACCTTTGAAGAGGAGGGCAACGTCAATCACCCCGTGCCCAATCCTTCCGCCTCACCTGTAACCGAATTCACAGCGGCGCAATGGAAAGCATTTGATGAGAAAATGCAGCAGGATATCCTGATGCAGTACAGGCTGGCCTATTGCGGTTATGGTGAAGTGAACTGGTGCGAGGCCCTGGGAACGGTGCTTGCAAACGATGAGGTGGTGAATGGTGTGAGTGAGCGTGGCGGCTTCCCCGTGGTGAAAAAAAAGCTGCGCCAATGGTATTTACGAATCACTGAATATGCGGACCGGCTACTGGAGGGACTTGATTCGGTGGATTTCAGTGAGGCAATGAAAGAGATGCAATCGAACTGGATCGGGAAAAGCACGGGGGCAGAAGTAAAATTTGAAATACCAGGTACAGCAGGGGTGACGGTTTATACCACCCGGCCGGATACCATTTTCGGAGTTGATTTCCTGGTGCTTTCCCCGGAACACGAGCTGGTTCCCGTGATCACTTCAGCCGAACAAAAGAGAGCCGTTGACGAGTACCTGGATTATGTAAAAAGCAGGAGTGAAAGGGAGCGGATGGCGGAAAAAAGGATCTCCGGTGTTTTTACGGGAGCTTATGCCCTGAGGCCCTTCGATGGAAGGGAGATTCCTGTTTGGATCAGTGAATACGTATTGGCGGGTTATGGCACCGGGGCAATAATGGCTGTGCCCTGTGGCGACGAGCGCGATCATAAGTTTGCGAAACACTTCGGCCTGCAGATCAGTAATATTATTGGCAACGAATACAACGGGCAGGAAGCCAATCCCACCAAGGATGCTGTTCTGCATCATTCCGGGTTTCTTAATGGGATGGTAATGCGGTCAGCGGCGGAAGTGGTGGTAAAGGCGCTGGAGGAAAAAGGGCAGGGGAGAAGAAAGGTCAATTATAAAATGCGGGATGCCGCATTCAGCCGGC
>CAMLEM010000097.1 GCA_946479005.1 uncultured Chitinophagaceae bacterium
ATCGAACCCCCGGAAATTTGACCACCGGGATTTTGGGTACTTCGATCACAGTCATTTTTACAAACATCTTCGCGATTTCCTCGCTCAGAACACTTTTAATGCGAAGGACCTTCACCTCAGGGTGCTGGAGCTTCTTTAATTCCCTGCGCGCTGTCGTTCTTCTTCTGAAGCGGTGGTCCTTTTTCTTGCTCCCTGCACCTTACTGTTTCCAAAGCGGTAGCTGAAGGTGAGATTGGCCACACGGGTCTCCCTGAATGCATGCCATTTCTCAATGTAATTATCGTAAGTGATCACGGCTCGCGGAAGATTTGTCCAGAAGATATCCGTGACATTAAGACGCAATGAACCCTTTCCTTTCAGGATCACTTTTTGAACACCTGCGGCCAGTCCCCACTGAGGATCAGAAACCATAAAACCATACTGTCCGCCGGAACTATAGTTCGCATTCAGCTCCGCTGCCCACCCGTTCTTAAACGTAAATGAGTTATTGGTACGGATATCGGCGACGGGTTTCCCATCGTCGAGACTGGTACCGCCCAGTTCACCATTGAAATGATTATAAAAAACATTGATGTTGTTGATCATATTCCACCATTTATTGATCCTGACCGGGGCTGACACGGTCAGCCCGAAATAATCTGAGGATTCAAGGTTGATCGGTATCTGTACTGTAACATTCTCATCCGATGGAATGGAGGGGAAAACATCTTTGAAGCGCGCGATCGCGATGTTCTGATTATTGATAGTATGGCTATAACCGAGCGTAAAGTTCAGGCTCTTCAGGGTGTAGCTTAGCTCGTACGACCAGGTAAGCTGTGGTAAAAGCCCGGGCCTTCCGGTAGCGTAAGTCGTCGGGTCGATCAGGAATAGGAAGGGATTCAGCTGACCGTAGCCCGGCCGGTCAATACGGCGGCTCACAGACACTCCCAATGTTTTTTCATCGGAGATCTTATAATTGAAAAAAGCACTGGGAAAAAGCTGGAAATAGCTTGAATCGAAATGGACATCTCCCATCCGCTGATAGGTTTCCACGATCGTTTGCTCTCCCCTCAACCCGAGCTGGAAACTGAACTTCTTCAGGTCCTGGCTATAGTTCAGGTACCCGGCATTGTTCTTCTCCTCGTAAAGAAAATGGTTTGTCTTATTTACATCCACCTGCGGTGATCCATTGCTCATATCAAAGAACTGGGCATCATTATCGGCCTTCACTGCACTGGTCTTCATTCCCAGTTCAAGGCGGGCGCCATTCTTAAAGGGATTCACATAGTCTACCCTCGCTGTTTTAAAGCTCAGTTTTCCATCCTGGTCGCCGTCCAATATGTAATTCGGCTGCAGGAAAGATCCATCCATCTTAAAATATCGCGTTGAATTCCTGGAAAGTGAATGAGACCTGTAATTTCCATAATCCACATCGGCGGTGAGTTCCTTACCGGCACTGTCGAAACGGTGTTTGAAATTTATATTGGCCACGATGTTCTCATTATGATCATCATTCGTGGCGATGGAGGAAAAGCTGCTGACCTGCTGATGAGAGGCGTTGATCACTTTTGAATCATTGTCGGAATGGCGGTCGATCTCATTAAAGTTTCCATTCACCACGAAGCCGAGGATCGTTTTTGCATTGGGAAAGAAATCCATTCCCAACCGGGCGGCGTTCGAGGAAAAACCGAATTTTGAATAGTTGTCTTTGAGATCGCCTCCATTATAAACGCCGTTGTTATAAAAATTCCGGTCAAGGATCAGGTGGTTCAGCCCCTCCCGGTAGGCGTAATTGTAATTCCCGAAAATATTCACTTTACGGTTGCGATAATTGAATGTTGAGCCTGCGTTGGCCTTTGGATACTTACCCTGTCCATATCCCGCTGTAAATGTGCCATTGGTGCCAAAGCGCTGGTCCTTTTTCATCCGGATATCAATGATCCCTGAATTTCCTGCAGCATCATATTTCGCGGAAGGATTGGTAATGATCTCGATCCTTTCGATTGCTGCCGAGGGAAGTCCCCTGAGGTAATTGGCCAGGTCGGTCCCCGACATAGCCGTTGGTTTCCCGTCGATCATAATGATCACCCCCGAACGGCCCCGCAGGCTGATCACATCGTTATTATCGATCAGTACACCGGGTGATCTTTCAAGCACATCGATGGCGGAACTGCCCGCGCTTACGATGCTATTTTCAACATTGACGACGATACGGTCGGTGAGCTTCTGAATAAAGGGCTTGCGGGCAGTGATTGTGACACCCGCAAGGGAAGATGCGGCCAGGCTTAACCTGATTGGGGGGAGAGTGACCTCCAGGTTCGCATCACCTATCACAAATACATCACTGAACCCGGCACCGTAATTTACCATCGTGGCGCGTACCAAATATTCGCCGGCAGGAATGTTCCCGATCTCGGCGAGTCCATTCTTATCAGTGAGCGCTGTCCGGGCGATCGCGGAATCCTGTCGCTTCAGAAGTTCGACCGTTACGGATTCCAGGCCCGCATTCTGATCGTTCTTCACTTCTACGCTGAGCCGCCCCTTTTGAGAAACCGCCAAAAAGGAGATCACCAGGCCCGCCAATAACATCGTCATCCTACGCATAATTGGAATTTTCCCAAAAATCAATTCTTTTAAAGAAAAAAAAGGTCGCTCTCTATACCGGCAGCGGCCCCCTGTTTTAAATGGGCCTGCCCGCCACGGAACCTGTCCGATTTTTACATCCCTCCCCATCGTGCGGCCTTTTCTTACCTACATTTGGGCCAATGGAGAATTTTTTTGCATACCTGGAACGGCTGGAACTTCTCGGATTTTTTAGCGGCTACCCGCTGCTCTTTGCCGTCATTCTTTCCCTCGCAGGCGGAAGGGAAAAAAGAAATTCCACCGGGAAAAGGCTGATACGATCTCTCCCTTATGCATACGCCCTTACAGGTACTTCCTACGCGGCGATGGTCCTCTTCAATGCCTGGCCGCAAATTGACGGGACACTCATTTCCGGATTGCAGGAACCCTGGTTGAGGATCTGGGCCCTGTTGAGCCTCCTGTTCTGGCTCCCGCTATTTTCCAGGTACCCCATACTGAGCCTTCTCCACAGTCTTATATTTTTCTTCTTTCTCGTTAGTGACCTGTTTTTCTTTGCCCGCGGACGCATACATAAAGATGTAATCCGCAACGATATGAAGATATATGGCGATAGCCTCCTCATCCTGCTGGCAGCCTTCACTTTCATTTTCATCCTCTTAACGCTCGTGGCAAGGTTCCGGGAATCACAGCGCAGTGAACGAACCCCCTAAGCCGGGCAGGATTGATTTCACTCATAAAGGCCGTTGAGGCGCATCATAGAGTCCTGGAGTGACTCACAGATACATTTACACCGTTAAAAAATTATTTCCAACAAATTGTTCGTTATGAAACTGCTTAATAATAAAACCTTCCTTGTGCTGGTTGCCCTGATCAGTATTGTCGGCTACATCGTGAGTTGTACGCACGATGACGAGTTGGTAGCTCCATCAAGCGGCGGAAAGATCACCCGGGGAACAAATGTTCACCTCCCGGGGAATCTCACTACCGGAAACCCTAACGAGTGGAACTTTGATAAAACCCATTCCAGCGTTCTCTGGTCAACCAATTATGTAGGCGCTGCCGGCCTGTTG
Organism: uncultured Chitinophagaceae bacterium; assembly: GCA_946479005.1. The sequence continues at coordinate 3,633 of CAMLEM010000097.1, forward strand.
ACCGGAAGATTCAATCAATTCGGACTTCACGATGTGACGCCTGCAAAAATGCTGAATTACGTTACGACCGGGCAGCCTCTTCCTGACACTTCCTGGGCCTTCTATGAGAATGAGCCGAACAAAACCTATTTCAATGGCTATGTACAGATCAATACTTCCAATACCGGTGAGCCCGGACGCGATGCCGGCTGCAATATCTCCGGTATGGGAACTACTGCCATTGTAAACGGAACACAAAACCTGACTGTCACCAACCTGGCCAAGATCCAGACCACCGAGGTTAAGTTCGACCCCGCCAGCGCCGCTTACCTGGTTACCCTGAATATGACCTGGCAGGGAAAACTTAGTGCGCCCCTCACCAAATCATATGTTGGTAAGCTGACCTACATTCCGCGCGCAACGGTCCAATTCGGCAGTGGCTCGGCCTATGATGTTTTCGGTCTGCAATTGAAATTCCAGTTTAACTGCAGGGATTTCGGAATTACCAGCACCAATATCTCTGATAAAATTGAGATCGAGTGCAACATCAACTTTAATAACAAGTGAGGGTTCACGGCTAAATCAACACAAAATGAAAACGTATTTTAAATCGGCCATTCTCCTCCTGGTCATTTCGATGGGTTTGACTTCCTGTTACAAGGATGTGATCAGCCCTGAATCGGATCCCGACGGGCCGCCCCAGTTCGTGAGCTTCAAAACCGATCTGAAGCCCGTATTCCATACGAAATGCGCTCTTTCTGGTTGTCACGTTTCCGGCGCTCATAAGCCGTATTTGAATGAGGAGGTCTCCTACCAGGAGATCGTGAACGGAGGTTTCGTAAATATCCTGATACCAAAGGAAAGCATCCTCTACAAAATGGTCAACGGAGGTATGGCGGAGTATATCCCCTCAAAATCTGACAGGCAAAAAGTGTTTGACTGGATCAGGAACGGGGCTCCGAATAACTAATGAGATCTTAAAAAAACTAAAATGAAACAGTTACAGTCAACTGCAAATAAATGGATGCTCTTCTTCTGCATCTGCGCTTGCCTGGTTTTGACCCAGACTGTGTCGGCGCAGGACGATACCACGGGAATCAACCAGGTGCCTGAAGAAGAAGAAGCTCCGGTCGCAACCAAAAACAAACCCGTAAAGAATACCTTCCAGAGTGTCTGGATCATTGACAATCAAACCGTGATGGTGCCGGTGAAGGGAACCTTCGAAATGGATATTATGCACCGGTTCGGGACCATTGACAAAGGCTATGAGGATTTCTGGGGATTCTTTGCACCCTCGAACATCCGACTGGGATTCAGTTACGTTCCCATCAACAGGTTGAATGTCGGCCTGGGGATCACGAAAAGCAATATGCTTTGGGACGGAAGCTTAAAGTATTCGATCATCACCCAAACGCCGAAGAAATATCCTGTGAGCGTGACCTATTACGGGAATATGGCCTGGGACACCCGGAAAGATGAGGACGGTTCTCTTTTCAAATATTATTCTGACCGTTTTTCATTCTTTAACCAGCTTATCATAGCCAGGAAGGTCACTGATAAGTTTTCCATCCAGGTGGCTCCCAGTCACTCACACCAAAACTCTGTGTACGGGTATTACAAACCCGTTGACAGTGTAACCAAGGTGATCGATAAAGAGATGAAGCACGACCATTTCGCGGTGGCGGTTTCAGCAAGGTACAAGCTCACCGAGGTAACATCAGTGATGGTAAATTACGATCAGCCTCTGACAAAACACGTCACCGGCAACCCCAACCCCAATGTTTCCTTTGGACTGGAGTTCAACACAAGCAGTCACTCCTTCCAGGTGTTTATGGGAAATTATTTCTACCTGAATCAACAACGGAATAATTTATTCAACCGGAACAGTCCTTTTGCTTACACCGATGTCCGGGGCGAAAAGGTTAAGGGCGGTAGATTCCTAATTGGGTTTAACATCACGCGCCTCTGGAATTATTGACAAGGCGTGAACGATTCACAGTAGATGGTTTGAGGTAGCCCTGGATCCTTAAAAAGATCCGGGGCTCTGTTTAATTTGCAATATGTACTGCCGGCTGGTCATTATCCTGTTCTTTTTTCTCCTCCCGGGGATCGCCTGCTGGGATGACGGGGAGAAAGGCGCCTCTCCCACAAAACCCGCTTCAGGGCTTACGGACACCCTGCTGGTCAAAACCCGGGGTCTTTTCTTCTACAAGCCGACCGCCGCTCAATTGTCAGCATTGAGGGCCCAGCTCGACAGCAGCCGCTATGAATCCCTTATGCACGACTACGAATTTATGCTGAAAGCAGCCCTGGCCTTTTCCTCTTCCGCGCCTGAAACCAAAGGGCTTCCGGTAACGGATGCATCAAGGGTCCGTTACCTGTACTTCAGGATGAACAGGGGCGATACCCTGGTAGATCTCGATGAATTGGGTGATCCCGTAGGCCTGTTCTTCTTTGATCCTCAAAAGGAACCCCGCCTGGTGGATATGGCAAATATCAGCGCCGAATTGCCTTTTTACTTCAACTCAGCCTCTCCAAAGCAGGCTGACTGAAATATGACAAAAATCATTCCTTAGCCTTTCCCCTATCATTTTGGAAGCGTGTCAACCGGGATACTTTTAGCATCGTAAGGATTCAACATTTCTCACTTCTAATAATCTTAAAATGAAAAAGAAAATTGCTTCCGTTATTGCGGTCTTCGCTGCCGGGATCTTCCTACTGGGAGTGAACACAGCTTTCACTCCTTTCCAGCAAAAACCCTGGAATGTACCCGATGCAGCTAAGAACAAGAAAAATCCAGTCGCCAATGATGCCAGTGCCATCAGTGCCGGTAAATCCCTTTGGGCAACACATTGCAAATCCTGTCACGGAACCAAGGGCCTGGGCGATGGTTCAAAAGCCGCTCAGTTGAAGACCGAACCCGGGGATTTTTCAAAAGGAAGTTTCCAGTCACAAACTGATGGTGCGCTGTTCTATAAAACATCTGAAGGTCGTGACGATATGCCCTCCTTCAAAAAGAAGATCACAGATGCAGATGATATCTGGAGCCTGGTACATTATATGAGAACCTTCAA
>CAMLEM010000098.1 GCA_946479005.1 uncultured Chitinophagaceae bacterium
GGGGAATCCCTGCCATAAACAGGTGCCCAGGCCCGCCATATTGGGACAGGCAAAAGAGGTTCCATTGCTGGTTCCTATGGTATTGGCTGTAGTTTGCACCAGTGCGGCAACGCCAATGGAAGCTACATCGGGTTTAACCTGGCCGTCAGAAGAAGGTCCATAGCTTGAAAATCCACCCACATTCCCTGAAGTGTTCACCGCACCAACTGCAACCACGCTATCGGCATCAGCAGGCGTTATGATAAAGTGCCAGGTACCATTCCCTTCATTTCCGGCCGCGTTAAAAACAAGCAGCCCTTTTTTCGCGGCGATATCCGCACCCCGCGCGGCAATGGTCACATTGCCATTCATATCATTGTACGTGTAATTAAAAGAGGGATCGTCGAAATCGGCATATCCCAGCGAAGAAGAGATCACGTCTGATCCTGAGCTATCTGCTCTTTCTGCACCACAAACCCAGTTATGTTCTTCAATGGGGAATTCACTGGCATCATCCTCCGTCCTGAAGAGCCAGAACCCCGCCTTGGGGGCCTTACCGACGAATTGCCCGGGGATGTTTGCTGCGATGGTTGACAAGCATTGCATCCCGTGTGCACCATCATTGGCTACGTTTGCTTCTTTTCCCACGAAATCCCAGGTGCCCAGGATCTGTCCCTGCAATCTCGCGCTATCGAATGCCTTCAGGTTTGGGAAATTGAAATATCCGTTGTCCAGCATCCCGATCTGCATACCCTGGCCGCGAAGGCCGATGTTGTGCAGGAATTCACCATTGTGAAGATGGATCTCGTTAAATGATTGTGTACCGTAATTAAAGTAATTGGCGGTGGTTCTTTCAAATCGGGAACTGCCTTCTTCGGGATGGGGGATCCTGCTGTTTTTATCCCGCCCGCTTCCTCTGCCCGGATTCCTGGCGGCGATCGGTGATACCGATTGTACGAAGGGAAGAGCCGCGATCGCAGTTAATGCCGTGGGATCGGTAGTCGTGATGGTAACCGAGTTCAGCCATTTAGACGCGTTAAGGATCGTAACATTCGGCACATTGTCGATTTGTTGGATATACGAAGGAGTTACTGGAAAGTCCGCGCTATCGATGGGGATGGAGTATCTGAGGCGTCTGTCTATCGCTCGTTGAGAAAGATAAGCCAGGGGATTGGAAAAGGTAAATGTTGAGTTTCCTTTGTTTCTCAGTTGTACGATGTGGCGGGAATTTTGCGCCACGGATTCTGTCAATACCATCGATACGAAGGCCATCAGGGCCACCAGTCTTTTCATAAACGTAAATTCGTTATTTCTTTCTGAAAGGGATCATCAATTATGATCGATCATCCACATAGTTATACCAAAGCCGGTATTGAAAGGACCACCGGAACCGCCGGTGTTTGGCTGGTATTCCCAAAGTTCGTAATGGCGGAAAACAGGACCGATATTTTTTGCATACCGTTCCACTGAACGGATCATATAGCCAACGGCGCTGGGTGAAGTCACCGGAACATTGAAGGACTCATTGAATTCTTCAACGGTTAACACTTCATCATAAGTTCTCCCTCCATAGCTGAAGGTGGTGGCGGGGCCATCGTAATAGTAATCCCAAAGTTCCATATCATTATCGGGGAAGAAGGCAAATTGACCGGAATAGGGTTCGGTGGGCAGGTACCGGTTCCCTTTCCAACTGAAGCCATCGGCCACCGGCATATGCAGCTTGATGAAACGGAGATTGTCCTCCTGTACTTCCACCTGGTCTTCCAGTACCGTAATGGTAAAAGTTCCCATCGGCTGCCAGGGCTGGGTTCCTGCTGAATCCCGGAGGGAGGCATAAACACGATAAGCCGGCCTTCCAAGGTTATCGAGGATCTGGGCATCGATCTGGTGTTTCACCTGGTATTTATGGATCTCCATCGTTCTTCCAAAATTGGTGAACACGAGGGAGTCGAGGCGGTAGATAATGTATTTTCCAACGGAGGTGGGGTAATATGCACTGATCTCTTCGGTGGTCAGTTCTTCTTTTTCATCACAGGAGCTCACAAAAAAAGTAAGAGCCAGGAAGCCAGCCAGCATATGGGTCATACTTCGAAACGGGAAATTGCGTGGGTAAGATTTCACGGATAGATGGTTTAGTTCGTTTGTCAGGGTCGGATGACCTATAAAGTTAAAAACTAAATGCCGAAAATTCAACCAATTAGCCGTTTTTATTCACCCCGAACGATGATCCCGCCACCGATAACATCTTCACCCTCATAGAAAACCGCGCTTTGCCCGGGCGCCACACCTTTCGCCGGCTCGAAGAATTTCACTTTCACCCCGCTGGCTTCCGGGTTTAGGTTGGCCAGGGAACCTGGATCCTTATACCGGATCTTGGTCGTCGCTTCCATCCCGGGCGTGATCGAATCGTATTTGATATAGTTTAGTTTTCCCACGAACATTTCCTGCCGGTCCAGGTCGGATTCAGCACCCAGGGTCACCGTATTGGAGTCAGGGTCAATGCGGGTTACGAACACCGGTTTTCCCAATGCTATATCAAGGCCTTTTCGCTGACCAATCGTATAAAAAGGATAACCTTTGTGTTGACCCAGGATATTTCCGTGTTTGTCAACGAAATGGCCGCCACTGACTTTTTCTTCCAACCCTTCCACTCTTCTTTTTAAAAAACCGCGGTAGTCATTGTCGGGTACAAAGCAAATCTCGTAGCTCTCACTTTTTTTTGCCAGTTCAGGATAACCAAAATCGTGTGCCATTTGGCGGATCTCGGTTTTGCGGTAAGGCCCCAATGGTAACAGGGTCCGGGATAAAAGATCCTGTTGCAATCCCCAGAGAACGTAGCTCTGGTCTTTGGTCTCATCAACCGCTTTGCTGATCACGTACCTGCCATTCACGTGCTGTCGGACTTTCGCGTAATGACCAGTGGCGATAAAGTCGCAGTCCAGGGCATCAGCTCTTTTCAGTAAGGCTCTCCATTTTATATGTGTATTGCAGAGAACACAGGGATTGGGTGTGCGGCCCGCCAGGTACTCATCTACGAAATTTTCGATGACAAAATCACCGAATTCTTCGCGGATGTCGAGGATGTAATGGGCAAAACCGTGCTCCACCGCCGCCTGGCGGGCGTCATTGAAGCTATCTACGTTACAGCAACCGGTTTCTTTTTTGCCTCCGCCACTGCTTGAATAGTCCCAGGTTTTCATCGTGATCCCCACTACCTCGTAGCCCTGCTCGTTCAGCATCAATGCAGTAACGGTACTGTCGATACCGCCGCTCATAGCCACCAAAACCTTTCCTTTTTTGCTCATTTCTGCGAAAAAATCAAGCTGCAAATATACGAAGGAGGAGCCAGAAAGGGTGCGGAAAACATCGGCATAAAGGAGATTCTTTTATCTTCATAACCTATTGAACTGCTTATGAAAAAATTCCTGACCCTCTTCCTTTCACTGAGCATAGCCAGTTTTAGCTTTAGCCAGGGCCTTGACTATTATCTCCCCGATTCCATCAGCTATGACCCTTCTGTACCTAAACCGAAGGACATTATCTACCACGAAGTCGGCGAGTGGCACGTGACCCACGACAGGCTTGTGAATTATATGCAGGCGCTAGCAAAAGCATCCCCCGGCAGAGTGAAGCTGGAGACGATGGGATTTACCTATGAAGGCAGGCCCCAGGTGCTGCTTATCATTACCTCCCCCTCCAATCACCGTCGCCTGGAAGAGATCCGCCTCCAGCATCTTCAGCTCTCCGACCCCTCGCGAAGCGGGGGCCTAGATCTTGATAAAATGCCACTTGTCACCTGGATCGGGCATTCCATCCACGGTAACGAACAAAGCGGTACCAATGCCAGTCTCGTCTCCGCCTATTACCTGGCGGCCGCCCAGGGAACACAAATTGATCAGCTGCTTGAAAACACGGTGATACTTTTTGATCCCTCTTTCAATCCCGATGGGATGCAGAGATTTTCAACCTGGGTCAATCAGCATAAGAGCAAGAATCTCGTACCTGACAATAACAGCAGGGAGTTCAGGGAGGTCTGGCCCGGTGGGCGTTTCAATCATTATTGGTTCGACCTGAACCGCGATTGGTTGCCTGCTGTTCACGTGGAAAGCCAGAACCGGCTGAACTGGTACCACAAATGGAAGCCTAACATTCTTACCGATCATCACGAGCAGGGCAGTAATGCAACTTTCTTTTTCCAGCCCGGGGTTCCATCGCGGGTCAACCCACTGACACCGGAGAAAAACCAGGAGTTGACCGCCAGGCTGGCCGCGTATCACGCGCAATACCTTGATCGCATCGGTTCTCTCTATTTTACGAAAGAGAATTATGATGATTTTTATTATGGGAAAGGTTCCACTTATCCTGACATCCAGGGAGCGATCGGCATTTTATTCGAGCAGGCTTCTTCCCGCGGTCACCTGCAGGAAACCAGCAATGGTCTTCTCAGTTTTCCTTTTACGATCCGGAATCAATTCGTCACCACACTCTCCACTTTGTATGGCGGCCTGGCATTGCGAAAGGAATTCCTGGGATACCAGCGTGATTTTTTCCGTGAATCTGTAAACGAGGCTTCGCGGAGTGCAGTGAAAGCCTATGTTTTCGGTGCAGGGGAGAAGGATCGCACGCGCACGAAGTATTTCTTCCAGATGTTAAGCAGGCACGGCATTCGCGGCGGATTCCTGAAAAATAATCTGCAGGCGGAGGGGAAGACCTTCCGGGCAAATGTGGATATGGTCGTGCCGATGAACCAGCCACAGGCCAAACTTTTGCGAACGATCTTCGAAAAGAATTTTCAATTCAGGGATAGCCTGTTCTATGATATTACCAGTTGGACAATGCCCCTGGCCTTCGGGCTTGATTACGCACCGCTAAGCTCTTTCCGGGAAGAGATGATGGATGATCCTTTTGTGAGGCTGGAGGCTCCGGCTCAGGTCAATGGCGGTAAGAGTAATTATGGCTACCTGATCAGGTGGACAGATTACCACGCCCCGGCAGCGCTCTATGAATTACTTTCAAAGGGTTTGATCATAAAAAATGCACAGGTCCCTTTTTCCATTTTAATGAAAGGGGCAGAAACATCCTTTGAGGGAGGAACTTTATTTGTTCCGGTGCAAATTCAAACCGTCGATGCGGATGAGGTTTACAGGCTCGTCGCCGAGGTGACTTCCAAATACGGCCTGCGCACGGATGCGGTCACCGGAGGCGCTTCGCAATCGGGCATTGACCTGGGCAGCAGCAGGTTTTCGGTGATCACGAGACCTGCGATCGCAATGTTTACCGGCACGGGCGTGAACGCCCTCGATGCCGGCGAGATCTGGCATCTCCTCGACCAGAGAATGAACATCCCTTCGTCCCACCTCGAACTTTCAGTTTTCAATGGCATTGATGCGGGGAAATACAATACGCTGATAATGCCCGGAGGCAATTATGGATCTTCATTGAACAAAGACAAGTTAAAAGCCTGGGTGGAAAACGGTGGTACACTGATCGTAACTGAAGAAGCGATCAACTGGCTGGCACAAGCCGGAATTTCAAATGTAAAATTCAAACGCGCGAAGAACCCGGCTGACAGTACCGACAGGTTGTCCTATTCCCAGCGCGTCCAGGTAACCGGTTCGCAGCAGGTGAACGGTGTGATCCTGGGAGCGGATCTTGATCTTACCCATCCACTCGCTTTTGGATACTCTTCCAATAAGATCTCATTATTCAAGGCGAACCGCGTCTTTTTGGAGAAAAGCCGCAATCCGTATGCGACACCGCTGATGTACGGGCGGGATCCCCTGCAAAGCGGGTGGGTCAGTCGTGAAAATGCGGAAGCCATAAAGAATTCGGCGGCAGTGGTCGTGCAAGCCCTGGGCCAGGGAAGGATCATTCACATTTCCGACAATCCCAACTTCAGGGCATTTTGGCTGGGCGGGACGCGGTTATTTATGAATGCCATCTTTTTTGGAAGAAGCATTGACGCGGCCTCCTCTTTGGTAGAGGAATGAGGAAAAAAACATTTTTTAGGCGTGTTTTTCACTTGGAAAGGGCTTTTCCCTGAACGATATTGCTTATCCTATCAGTAAGGGAGCGGCAGGTAGGCACAAGTTATTCACAGGTATTGTCATTTGGCAGATGGCTTCGTTTAAGCGCCTGGAATAATGCTAACTTGCCGCTTATTGTATCATTAAAAATTGTGGTTATGATAAAAATGCAAGTCATAGGGAATCTTGGAAAAGATTGCACCGTGAACACCGTGAACGGAAAGAACGTGATCAACTTTAATGTGGCTCACACTGAAAAATACAAGGATAACCAGGGGAACCAGGTGGAAAAGACCACCTGGGTGGAATGTTCTTACTGGACCGATCGCACTACAGTGGCGCAGTATCTTACCAAAGGCAAGCAGGTTTACGTGGAAGGTCAGCCGGATCTACGTCAGTACCAGAAGAACGACGGTACGCCCGGAGCTTCACTCAGCCTGAGAGTCAGGGAAGTTCAATTGTTGGGTGGAAGGGGCGATAGCGCTCCCTCGGGCGGTTTCAGCGGGTCGGGAACAAGTGCTCAGTCGAATGTGCCTGCAGCTAACGAGGTGAATGAGCCAATAGATGATCTGCCGTTCTAGGAGAAATCATTCAAAAAGTTTGAAGCCGGTGATCACCCGCTTTTTTTACGCGCGGCGCGATTCACTTATATTGCAGCGTGCAGGAAAAAAAA
>CAMLEM010000099.1 GCA_946479005.1 uncultured Chitinophagaceae bacterium
GCCTTGTTACCCATTGCGTCGGGCACCAGGTGTGCCTTCAGGGAAAAATCGGATTTATCGATCACGAGATTCATCGCGGGATAGTTGATGAGAGCGGCTTCGTGAATGTTGATGTAAAGCCCCCCGGATGTTTTCATCATCAGCGGTGTTTGCACCGCATCCTTGTGGAAGAATGTTTTGGCGTGTATCTCCTGGCTCATCTTCCCGCTGCTGGCATCCACGGCACTGAGCGGACCGGTGTTCGGAATGAATTCGTTGGTGTCGTAATCCCCGGGTATCCAGAATGCTTTGTGATCACCGGTAAGATGGAAGCTGGTGAGTTCATCCGCGATGATAAAATGATGGAGACCGGGTTGTGCCGGGAAATGGTAACGGAACCCGATACCATCATCAAATACACGGAATACCAGCTGAAGGCTTATGGTTTTAGGGGATCGTTGTTTCACCGTGATCACCAATTCACGGTAATGATTCCTTATTTCCTTCACCTCTCCCCAAACGGGCTGCCACCTCGAGTCGTGATTGGAAGAATCCACGCGAATAAGCTCAAATCGGTCGAGGGTGTCGTCCGGTGAGCGTAATATGAATCCCAGGCGGGAAGAATGTAAAACCGGGGTTTCTCCCAGCATAACCGAATACGTAAGCGCGCCGCTGCTTTCGTGCCTGATCTCCAAATGAACCTGGTCACCGGGGGAAGAGATGCGGATACCGGTGGCAGAAAGGCGAAGCGATAAGATCAGTAATGTAAAAAACAAGACCGGGTGGCGAAGCATATAGAATCGTTTACGCTGAAGATAAGCATTTGTGTAAAAAGTACACAATATGTTAGCGCTTTTCAAAAAGCCAGCGCAGCCGCCTGCGCGGTCTGACCTTATAATTGGTTTTGATGTAATGGCGTATATGGTCCATCGCTTCATCCACGCTGTCGGTGACAAGCACGAGGTTCAGATCCTCCTTTGAAATGGTTCCCTGGTCGATCATCCACTGTATGTTTTCAAGCAGGGGCTGATAGTATTCTTTACCGAACAAAACAACAGGGAACTGGGTAATGGTTTTTGTCTGCACCAGGGTGAGTGTTTCAAAAAGTTCATCCATTGTTCCGAATCCCCCGGGCATAATGATGAATGCGTAGGAATATTTCACCAGCAGGACCTTCCTTACGAAGAAATGTTCGAAGGTCACCGCCTTATGCGTGTAATCATTTCCTTTTTGTTCGAAGGGGAGCTGGATATTGCATCCCACGGATTTCCCGTTGTTTTCAAAAGCCCCGCGGTTGGCAGCTTCCATAATGCCTGGGCCCCCGCCCGTGAAAGTGGTAAAACCATCCAGCGCGATCCTCTTGCCGAATTCCCTGGCCTGGATATAATACGGATGATCTTCCTTATACCGGGCGGAACCGAAAACCGTGATCCCGGGACCCACAAAATGCAGGGCGCGAAAACCCTTGATGAATTGCCAAAAGACCCTCCACGCAAAATGCAGCTCATAACCACGGCTCTTCGGGCCCTCCAGGTACACGTGTTCTTTCGGCGGAATGATAGCTGAATGATCCGTGGTTTTTGTAGTTGCTTCCATAGTAGTGTAAATTGCCGTTCCAATTTAATCATTATCAGGATGCGTATCATAAGTTATAACGTAAATGGCATCCGTGCTGCTATCAACAAAGGATTCATCGATTGGTTGCGTACGGATCCTGCGGATATCATCTGCGTGCAGGAGACCAAGGCATCGAAGGAAAACGTGGATGAAAAACTTTTCTCCGATCTCGGCTTTCACAGCTACTGGTACAGCGCCAGGAAAAAAGGGTATAGCGGCGTGGCCGTTTTCTCGAAGCGGGAACCGGATAACGTCATCAGTGGCACGGGGCACAGCATAAGCGATGAAGAAGGTCGCGTGATCCAGCTGGATTTCGGTGATGTGAGGCTGATCAATGCTTATTTTCCTTCCGGCACCACCGGTGATATCCGCCAGAATTATAAATATACCTGGCTGGAAGAATTCCACGAGTACGTGGAGAACCTGAGAAAGACGAAACCCAGGCTGATCCTCTGCGGAGATTATAATATCGCGCACGAAGAGATTGATATCCACGATCCGAAGGGAAATAAGAAAACATCAGGGTTTCTCCCGGAGGAAAGGGCCTGGATGTCAAAATTCCTGGGGAATGGATGGATAGATTCCTTTCGCCATTTCTGTAAGGATCCGCACCGCTATAGCTGGTGGAGCCAGCGCTTCCCCAGTGTAAGATTACAGAACAAGGGCTGGCGCATTGATTATATTACGGTCACCAAACCTTTGGAAAGTTCACTGCTGAAAGCCGATATCTATCCCGATGTGAAGCATAGTGATCACTGCCCTGTATATCTCGACATAAAAATCTAGAATATGATCATTTACAATGTAACCGTAAAGGCAGATACATCCATTGCCGGGGCCTGGCTCGACTGGATGCAGAAAGAACATATCCCCGAAATGATCGACACGGGTTGTTTTACCCACGCCAATATCCTGCATTTGTATGAACAGGATGATGAGGAGGGCGTGACCTATGCGATCCAGTATCACGCTCTCAACCGTGAATCCTATGAAAAATACCTGGAGGAATTTGCTGCCGGGCTCAGAAAAAAGGCACTCGACAAATGGGGCGACCGTTTCGTCGCTTACCGGTCTGTGATGAAGATCGTGAAATGATGGAACCCTTTACCCGCCTGCATTCGAGGGGGCTGAAATTTTAATCCACAGGTGCGGGAATTTTTTTTCGCCCATTCACAAAAGCCTCTAAATTTGCCGCTCACGTTTCACAAAAAATTTCTTCAAAATGAATAAAGCCGATCTAATTGCCAGGGTTGCCGACGACGCCGGGATCACCAAGACCCAGGCCAATGCCGCTCTCGATTCCTTTACAGAAGCCGTAACCAAAACTTTGAAAGCGGGTGGTAAGGTGACCCTGGTGGGCTTTGGCACTTTCTCTGTTTCCAAAAGGTCAGCCCGCAATGGCCGTAACCCCCAGACCGGAGAGGTGATCAAGATCAAGGCAAAAAAAGTGGCGAGATTCAAGGCTGGAAAAGAGCTGGCTGCTAAACTTTAATCGTTAATTTGCGCAGTTCGCACAATTCGTGTAACCAGTAAAAATATTTGAACTTATGGGTAGAGGTGATAAAAAAACCGCGAAAGGAAAACGTTTTAAGGGATCATTTGGCAAAACCCGTCCTGCGAAAAAGAAAGCCGCACCGAAGAAAGGAAAGAAATGATCAGGGCGCAAGCCGCTCCATTTTCCAGCTCCCGTCTTCCGCTAATGTATATTGAAGCCTGTCGTGCAGCCGGCCAGGCTGGCCCTGCCAGAATTCAATGATCACAGGCTTGACCACGTAACCGCCCCAATTCGCCGGGCAGGCGAGATCTTCTCCTTTGGATGATCTCTTCATTTTTTTGAACTGGTCTGTCAGCCATTCACGGCTCTCGATCACCTGGCTCTGGGGAGAAACCATTGCGCCCAGCTGGCTGGCCCGGGGCCGCGATTTAAAATAGGCTTCGTTGTCTTTAGGGTCCAGCCTGCTCACCAGTCCTGTCACCCGCACCTGCCGCTCCAGTTCCTTCCAGAAAAATACAAGCGTTGCTTTGGGATTCTCTTCCAGCTGCCTGCCTTTGAAGCTCCCGTAATTGGTGAAAAAAACGAAGCCCTCTTCCGAAAGATCTTTCAGCAGAACGATCCGTGCCGAAGGGAAGCCATCGGCAGAAGCCGTAGCGAGGGTCATTGCGTTGGGCTCAACCACCTTCGCCTCAAGAACCTGTTTCCACCATTTTTTGAATTGGTCGAAGGGATTCTTTTCGGCTTTTTTCTCAGTAAGTTTTTTGTGGGAATACTCCTGCCGGAGGTCGGCGATCTTTGGGTTCATACCGCAAAAATACAAACGCTGAAAGGAATTTTGCTGATGACCGCAGTGACGCTGCGATCGCCGTGTCGCCGCGAATCAACTTACGATTTATTCGACCTCTCCTCCGCCATTACCTGTAAAAGGCTTTCCAGCTCCCCGATGCGCTTGAGCTGGCTTTCGAGCTTCCTGTTGGCATCCGCCACGGATTGGAGATCCTGGTTCAATTCTTCCAGGTAGGCCACCCTTTTCTGCAATTGCTGGCGCTGGAAATTTGCTTCTCTTAGTTTCTCGCTGGTTTCCGAGATCTCCATCTGCAGCTCCCTGTTTTCATTGATCATCTCATTGAGCCGCAGCCGCTGTTCCTCCAGGTCCTTCGACGCCTTGTAAGATCCTTCACGCAGGTCTTCGTATTCCAGGGTGATCTTTTGGGAAGAGCTTACCTGGCCCTCCAGTTTCACTATTTTCTCCTGGAGCAGGTTGAATTCCCGGTATGCATTGTCCAGCATCGAGTTCATTTCACTGCTGACCTGGGAAGCCTGGCGGATCTCGCGGATCTCCTGTTCCTTTGCCTCGAGCTTCCACTGCAACTCCTCGAGCTGGCTCTGCAGGGCCCGGTTGGCCTGGTGCATCTCCTCGCCCGTGCCTGGATTCGAACTCAGGGCATTTATTCCACTGATGAGATCGGAGATCTTCTGATTTTGCGCCTCTAATCCCTGCCGGGCTTCCTCCAGCTTGCGGATATAATCGGCCTGTACCGCAGGCACTTCATTTTCTTTCGCTTCCTTTAATCTTTCGATCTTATAGCGCAGGTTGTCATTTTCCTCATCCAGGCTGCTTTGCTTCTCATTCATCTCATCCACCAGCTTCCTCAGCTGCTGCAGCTCGATCTCCTTCCTCTCCATATCATTGAGGTAGCGAAGCTTCCATTGTTCCAGCTTCTGGTCGATCTTATCCTGCCCGGGAGATAATGTGCGCAGGCTTTTCCTGCTGACGATGAAAAAATGGATAGTGATGCCCAGGCCTATCGCACCTAGCATAAGGATGATGATCTCCAGCAGTGTAAGCGACATCTGGGGCATACGGTTGTGTAGTAATCGGGATAGAAAACTATATCAAAAAAATGAGAGACCTGGTTTTAGTTTTTCACAGGCGTGAATGGAACAGGCTTATCCTCTCACAAGGGTGCCTACCTTTTCCCCGGTGACCACCCGGCGTAGATTCCCTTCCTTGTTCATATCAAAGACAATGATAGGCAGGTTGTTTTCCATACAAAGCGTGAAGGCGGTCATATCCATTACGCTCAGCTTTTGATCAATGCAATCCTGGAAGCTCAGCACATTGTATTTTGTGGCCTTGGGGTCTTTCTCGGGATCCGCCGTATAGATACCGTCCACCCGGGTACCTTTCAGGATCACATCCGCATTGATCTCTATGGCTCTCAGGGAACCGGCGGTGTCGGTAGTGAAATAGGGATTTCCGGTCCCGGCTCCGAAGATCACCACCCTTCCTTTTTCCAGGTGACGGATGGCTCTTCTTCGTATGTAAGGTTCGGCGATCTGTTCCATTTTAATGGCGCTCTGAAGCCGGGTATAAACGCCCACCTTTTCCAGGCCTGCCTGTACCGCCATCCCGTTGATGACAGTGGCCAGCATCCCCATATAATCTCCGTGAGCCCGCTCAATGCCCGTCTCCGCCTCGTTCATTCCCCGGTAGATATTGCCGCCGCCGATCACCACTGCAACCTGTACTCCCAGTTCCGTGATGGATTTTATGTCGCGGGCATACATCGCGATCACATTGGTATCAAAACCATAGGTGCCGTCCCCCATCAGGGCCTCGCCGGATAACTTGAGTAAAATTCTTTTGTACTTCGGTAACATGTGGGAATTTTTGCGGTGCGAAGATAAGATTCCAGACGGTGAGGGGCCGGGAAAATCTATTTTGATGCGAGCAGGGAATAGACCATCGGGATCTTACCCTCCATACCCCTGACCCTCCAGTTTCCGTCCTCACCTTCCACGATATTCTGAAAACAGGGATAGGGCGAATACATATGTTCGTTGAAGAATTGCAGCCGCAAACCCGCTCCCAGGAGCGCATTCAGCACTTCGCTGATGCTGTGGTTCCAGCTGTATTCCTTACCGGCGACAGGTGCCTCCCGGTCTGTATATGTGCCCGTGGAATCCGTTACGATCAGTTCCCTGTTATCGTAGTAATATTTAATTCCTTTGAATTCATCATCAAACATCCACACCACCGGGTGAAATTCCGCCATATAGAATACACCGCCCGGCCTGAGATAATGCGCAATGATGCGTGCCCACTCATCGAGGTCAGGCAGCCATCCTATCACTCCATAGCTTGTAAAAACGATGTCGAACTGCTCCTCCAGGTGTTTTTCAAGGTCGTACACATTGCAGCAAATGAAGCGGGCATCCAGGGCCAGCTCATCATTGAGCTTACGGGCCTCCTCAATGGAAGAATTGGAAAGATCCATCCCCGTAACCTTTGCGCCACGGCGGGCCCAGTCCAGGCTGTCCATTCCAAAATGGCATTGCAGATGTAGCATCGTTTTCCCACTGACATCGCCGAGTTCCCCCGATTCGATCGGGGTGAGCGCCGGTTTTCCTTTCTTAAATCCTTCAACATCGTAAAAACCGGAATCCTTATGCACAGTGGTGCGCTGGTTCCAGAGGTCCTTATTGGCCTCGAAGTATTCCTGGTATTCTTTCATAGCAGCTGTATT
>CAMLEM010000100.1 GCA_946479005.1 uncultured Chitinophagaceae bacterium
AGTGAATCATTGCCCTGCAATCCACCGGAATGTATCGCCAGGATGCGGCTACCCGGTGGAAAGTGTCCTTCCTTGTAAAAACGATCAAGCCCGAAAAATAATTTTCCCGTGTAAACAAAATCGGTGGGGATGCCGGTTCGCGAAAAAAATTCATTCATAAAGGCCATTAACCCGGGGGCTGAACGGGCATATCCCTCAAAATGAAAATCGTGGATCACCCGGACCCGGCCGGGGGTGAAACCGGCCTGCTCCCTTATATTCTTCTCCAGGTCCTTAAAACCTTTCAGCACGGAGAAGACAACAAGTTCCTGTTCTGCCTCCAGGCGACGGAGTATGCCCGCCGCCATCGTGCCCGTGCCGGCGGCGCACACAATATGTGTGTAACCTTTTCCATTATAATGTTCACTAATGGTGGAAGCGCCGCGCACGCCATTCTCCCCGCTACCTCCTTCGGGGATGATGAGGATATCTTTTCCGACATCCAGGCTGGCATTTTTGTTTTCGCGATATGCCGTCCTGGGTAGGTAGCGGACCTCAGCTCCCATTTCCTGGGCTTTTTGGATGGTGCGTGAGGTTGTTGAGGACATTTCCCCGCGGATCATCAGGGTACAATGGATCCCTTCCTGTTTACAGGCATATGCGGTGGCCAGGATATGATTTGACCAGGCCCCACCGTAGGTGATAATGGAAGATATGCCCTTTTGTTTCGCTTCTTCAAGGTAGTAACGAAGCTTGAACCACTTGTTTCCTGAAACAATGGGATGAACGAGGTCGAGTCGAAGCACATCGATCAGCACTTCCGGGGGGCTCCGTTCCGGCACAATATTTTCAATCCTGATCTTCTTTAGATCGACCATCAGTTGCAAAACCTGAAATTAACTATTTTCGCCAGCCTTAAGATTGAAACGTATGAAACCTACATTGGTGATCCTCGCGGCGGGAATGGCCTCGCGTTATGGCAGTATGAAACAGGTGCAGGGATTCGGCCCGGGAGGTGAGACCATTATGGATTATTCAATTTATGATGCGATCCGCGCCGGGTTCGGAAAGATCGTTTTCATCATTCGCCGGGATTTTGCTGAGCGTTTCAAAAATACATTCGAACCCAGGCTGAAAGGGAAAGTGGAAACGGATTATGTATTCCAGGAAATGGATTCTTTTATGAACGGGTTCGAAGTGCCGGCGGAAAGAACCAAACCCTGGGGAACGGCCCACGCGGTGCTCTGTGCAAGGGATGCCGTGAAGGAACCGTTCGCTGTGATCAATGCGGATGACTTCTATGGGGCCGATGCTTTTCAGAGGGCCTATGAATTTCTGACCACGGAGTGCCGGCCCGATCTTTACGCGATCATCGGGTACCAATTGGCCAAAACGCTTTCGGAAAATGGGTCCGTTAGCCGGGGCGTTTGTGATGTAGACGAGAGCGGGTTCCTAACGGATATCAATGAACGCACACAGATCTACCGGGAGAACGGGAAGATCGTTTACGAGGAAAAGGAAGGCAGGAAGGTCCTTCCCGAAGATTCGAAAGTGTCGATGAATTTCTGGTGTTTTCATCCTTCCGTCTTCGACCTGGGGGAAAAGATGTTCCACGAGTTTTTAAAAGAGAACACGGGGAATCCCAAAGCGGAGTTTTTCATACCTATCGTGGGTGAAAAGTTCATCAGCCGGGGACTGGGAAGGATCCGGGTGATCCCTACGGGCTCCTCCTGGTTCGGGGTGACTTATAAAGAAGATGCGCCCGGCGTGGAAAAAAGTATTCAAGAACTGGTGGAAGAAGAAGTGTATCCGCCCGCGCTCTGGAGCTGAATGGGTGGTTTTCAGTCAGCCTTTACCATAAATACATAATCCTGGATCTTCTTCACCTGCTGCTGCGCGTTCAGGCCGCGGAGAGATGTTTTTTGCGGGATCTTTATAGATTGATGTTTTTCCTCCTTTTTCAGATCTTCGAGGATACTGATGATGAACCGGGACTGGATGGCGAAAGCCACACCTTCTGAATCGTTCTCCTTGGTGCTGATCACGCCGATGATCTCTCCGTCCTTATTGAACACCGGACCGCCACTGTTCCCCCGGTTCGCAGACATACCTAACTGGCAGCTCAGGGTATCGCCATCATAACCTGTTTTACCGCTAAGATAACCTTCCGTATAAACGATCTGGTACCCGGGATAGCCCAGGGTAAAGATGGGTTCCGCCACATCAATGGAATTTTTACGAATGGAATAAGGAATATTTGGCAGCGCCCTGAAGGATTTATCTGTGATTTTCAGGATGGCGATATCCTTATCACTGATCTCTTTTACCAGGCTCGCGCGGTAAGAATCGCCTTTGGAGTTACTCACCACTATATTTTTTGAGCGGCGAACCACGTGCAGGTTGGTGACCAGGTATCCTTTTCCATCGACGAGGAAACCCGTGCCACCCGCGCGAAACGGAATCGCCTCCGCGGGTTCGGTGCGATCATTTTCATTCACCTGGGTCTTCACTTTCTGCAATTCGTTATCCTGCACACTCAGGGTGCGGTTGATCTTATCCAGCTCCCGGCTCAGGTTGGTGAGTTTTTTCTCATCCACCTTGGGGGCGATGGTATTAACGATGGCTGTGATGCCAAGCGTGGTAACGCCTGCGATCACTGCGGCGATGGTCACCACTTTTTTGTATCGTTTCCAGAGATAGACCACCTTTGCTTTTCCTTTCAGCCTGGAAGAATCGATCTTACCCTGTTCGGAGAGGTCCGTATGTACATCGTGCAGGGTATTGCGAAATTTTTTCCATTCGCCAAAACGGTTCATCTGCTGGAGGAAGAGCGTATGTTCCACGACGAGTTGGTCAACCTCGGGATTTGTTTTCCTGAGGTTCTCGAAATAAAGCCGCTCATCGGGGTTCATTTCGCCCCTGATGTATCTTTCCACAGCGTCCAGTATTTTGATATCTTCCATCAGTGGCCGTTTTTATAGTGTGTAAAGAATAATTTTTTCAGTCTCATCAGGCATTTGTACTTCTGGTTCTTCGCGTTGTCAGCGTTCGTATATCCAAAGTTTGCCGCAATCTCCTGCATATTCCTTTTTTGCAGGTAATAGGCTTCGAGTAAACTTTTGCAGGGTTCACCCAAACCCCCGATCGCCTTCTCCATCACCTCGAACTCTTCGTTCACCCGGTTATGCTCTTCCAGGTCATCTTCCACCGAAACCTCCGATTCCAGGCTGTCTATCGCCCCGGAATACCGGTTCATCTGCTGTAATCTCTTCAGCCAGAGCCTGCGGCTTACCGAGTAGACGTAGGTTTTGATCTGGCAGTTGAGCTCAAAATGACCGGACCTAACTTTTTCGTAGAGTACGATCATTGCTTCCTGGAACACATCCCTGGCATCGTCAGAAGAACCGTTATTGTTGAGAATCAGAGCCTGAACCATATTAAAGTTCTCCCGGTAGATGACTTCAACTGCCTTTCTGTCATTCATTGCCAACCCTTCCAGTAAGGTTTTCTCGTTTTGTTCGGATTTCACGTTCCCTTATTTAATACGGGTTTTTAAAAATAGTAACCCGGCGGCAGCTTAAAAAAAATTTTAAAATCAAGGGGTTACCTTCTTTCGATTCGGGTATTAATCTCTTGAAATATATTTCAAACCTTAAAAATCGCTTTACAATGAAAAAATTCATTTTGGTTCTGGCAGTAGCGGGTTTCGCAGTAGCCTGTAACAATGAGTCTGAAACAGAGACTAAAACAGATACAACAACGGTGGCCCCGGTGGATACAACCCTGATGCCGCCTGCTGATACGGCTACTATGCCTGCAGACACTACCAAGGCTACAGATACTACAACTGCTAAGTAAGCAGTTTTAAAGCTTTCATATGGCAAGCAATCGTTAGAGGCCTTCCCGTTCCCGGGCGGGCCTTTTTTTTAAAAAAAACACCGGATTGCCGGGTTACTTTTAACGATTACCGGAATTAATCCTTTGAAATATATTTCAAACCTTCAAAACACGAAAAATGAAAAAATTCTTATTGGTACTTGCCGTTTCTGCCTTCGCAGTGGCCTGTAACAACGATGCCGAAAACAAAGACGGAGACAAGGACACGACGACCAATGTAACTCCCGGTGGTGACACGGTTACTACCATCACTGACACAGATACAACAAACCGTGGCGATGGCGATACCACGATCAAAACAACGATCGATACAGATACTACCAAAAAAAGTAACTGATCAAAACACGTTCACGAAGCCCCCGCTCAGCCGGGGGCTTTTGTTTTACGCTCAACCCGCCTGAAACAGTTACCTTTGCGGGCTTCAATTCAACATTTTGACAAGAACATTCACTGAGCTGGGCCTCGACCCGGCCCTGCTTCATTCGATCGGGCAGCTCGGTTTTACGGAACCCACGCCCATCCAGGAAAAAGCGATCCCTGTATTACTGGAGGGGACTAGGGATTTCATTGGGCTGGCCCAGACGGGAACCGGGAAAACGGCAGCTTTTGGCCTACCCCTGCTCCACCTGTTGCAAAAGGAAAAAAAACATCCCCAGGCACTGATCGTTTGTCCCACCCGGGAGCTTTGTCTACAGATCTCCAAGGACCTGGATTCCTTTAAAGGAAAAAAGGATCCTGTGCAGGTGACGGCGGTCTATGGGGGCAGTTCCATCGGGGAACAGATCCGCCAGCTTAAAAAAGGATCGCATATCGTAGTGGCCACCCCCGGCAGGCTGATCGATCTGATCGAAAGGAAGGCGATCAACCTGGAAATGATCCATTACGTTGTGCTGGATGAAGCCGATGAGATGCTGAATATGGGTTTCAAGGACGATATCGAATTCATTTTAAAAAATACACCGAACCGCCAGAGCACCTGGCTATTCAGCGCGACAATGCCGGCAGAGATCCGGCAGGTGAGCAAGCGGTATATGGAAAAACCTTTCGAGATCACGATCGGGAAGGTTAATGCAGGCAACCTGAATATCGACCATCATTATTATCTCACCCAGCACGTCAACCGGTACGAGACCCTCAAGAGGATCATTGATTTCAATCCCGGAATCTATGGATTGATCTTCACCCGCACAAAGGCTGATGCACAGGCGGTCTCCGAGCAATTAACCAGGGATGGTTATGACATTGAAGCCATTCACGGTGACCTGACCCAACCCCAGCGGGACAAAGTGATGGGAATGTTCCGGGATAAATCCATCCAGCTTCTTGTAGCCACCGATGTGGCGGCGCGGGGAATCGATGTAAAAGGCATCACCCACGTGATCAATTATGAGCTCCCGGACGATGTGGAGGTTTATACGCACCGAAGCGGAAGAACCGGAAGAGCAGGGAGCAGCGGGGTTTCCATCTCGATCGTGACCCCCAAGGAGATCTACCGCATCCGGCAGGTGGAAAGGCTGGTGAATACGAAGTTCCATAAAATGGATATCCCCGGGGGGAAGGAAGTATGCCGGAAACAATTCTTTCATTTCATAGATAAAATGCTGCAGGCCGACATCAGCCACGGTGAGTATGAAACCTATCTACCCCTCCTTTCTGAAAAATTTGCAGGGATCGGCAAGGAGGAGATCCTGCAGCGGGTGGCCGCGCTTGAATTCGACAGGTTTTTGAAGTATTATGAAAATGCTGCCGATCTCAACCTGAGGGGGGATGGTTCCCGCCCGATGCGGGGAACGCCGGTTGAAAAAAGGACCCATCGCGACACCCGGGGCAGGAGCTTCGAAGGAGGAGGAAATTTCCAGAAACTCTTCGTTAACCTGGGCACGAAAGATGGATTTTACAAGGCCAGCTTCCTGCAGTTCGTACTCGATATGAGTGATCTCAGAAAGGAAGTGCTGGGGCGCATAGATATGAAGGAGATGAACAGCTGGCTGGAAGTGGAACCCCAGGCGGCCCGGAAAATGATCAAGGCCATCGACGGAAAGAAATTCAAAGGAAGAAGAATCCGTATGAATCCTGCCTGACCAGTAGAATGAAAGCGAATTTTATTACATTTAGGTCGGGTTCGCTGCTTTGAAAAAAGAACAACTAAAAATCAGCATAGAGATCCCCTGGTGAGCGCCGGGGGATTTTTTTGAACTTGTCCCGTTCCAGGGCCGTATCCAAAACCAGGAGCCTGTTCAACTAACTTTGCATTTTAATATGCCAGATCAAATGATCGAAGAAACCTGGGAAAAACGACCACTGATCATCAGCGGGCCCTGCAGCGCGGAGACCCGTGAGCAGGTATTGGAAACCGCGAAACGACTCGCTGCCACCGGTAAAGTGAACCTGTTCCGGGCAGGGATCTGGAAGCCACGAACCAAACCCGGGAATTTCGAGGGCGTAGGTGTCATCGGCCTCGAATGGATGAAAGAAGCAAAAGAGATCACCGGCATTCCGATCACAGTGGAAGTGGCCAATCCCCGGCAACTGGATGAAGCACTGAGATCAGGTGTGGACGTGGTGTGGATCGGTGCACGGACAACGGCCAATCCTTTTAGTGTACAGGAGCTTTCTGATGCTTTGAAAGGGACAGAGGTTCCGGTGCTCATCAAGAACCCCGTGAACCCGGATCCCGACCTATGGAGCGGGGCGATAGAACGGGTACACAGGGCGGGTGTAAAAAAGATCGGCTTGGTGC
>CAMLEM010000101.1 GCA_946479005.1 uncultured Chitinophagaceae bacterium
ATCCGCGAAAAGAAATACCCCAGCCTCCTGTGGGAGATCAGCGGGAAAGGGATGAAGAAACCTTCCTATCTCATCGGTACGATGCACGTGAGCAGTAAACTGGCATTTAATCTCCCGGATTCATTTTACCACGCGATCCGCCAGGCAGATGTCGTTGCGCTGGAGACCAACCCCGAGACCTGGCAGGAGGATATGAGCAAATACGACCTGGGCGATAATTATGGCTATGGCTATAATAGCGGTATAGCTGGTTCACCCAATGAATTCATTTCGATCAATACGCTCAAGTTTTACAAATATGACAGTAAGATCGAAAGATCGCTGTACAGCAATCCATCCACCATTAACAACCTGCTGTACCGGTCCTATGGAAATGAATCCAGCGATTTCGAGGAAGATACTTATCTGGATATGTACATTTTCCAATGTGGCAAGAAATGGGGGAAGAAAGTGGCGGGTGTGGAGGACTATGGTGAAAGTATGAAGCTGATGGAAGAGGCATATAAGGACGCCGCGAAAGAAAAGAACCGAAAGGTGCGGAGCTACGACGATGCCGATGAGAATTATTCTCCTGAAAAGCTGCAGGAGGCTTATCGGAAGGGAGACCTGGACCTCCTTGATACGATCAACCGCTACAACAGCTTTTCCCTGGCCTTCGATGAAAAATTCCTGTTCCGAAGGAATGAGATCCAGGCAGAGAATATCGATTCGATCATTCGCTCCGGTTCGGTGCTTTTTGTGGGAGTGGGCGCAGCTCACCTACCGGGCGACCGGGGGGTGATCGAGATCTTGCGTAAAAAAGGCTACAGGCTCAGGCCGGTAAAAATGGGGGAAAGGGCAGGCCGTGACAAGGATATCATTGACAAGATCCGCGTACCTGTGCAATTTCATACCGAAACCTCGGATGACGGGCTTATCAAGGTGGATATTCCCGGTAAGTTTTACAAGTTTGGTGATGATGGGGCGCTTGACCAGCGGCAATACGCCGATATGGCGAATGGGAGTTATTATATGCTTACCCGCATTATGACGAACGCGTGGATGTGGGATCATACGCAGGACGACGTCTATCGTACCATCGACAGTCTCCTTTATGAGAACGTTCCCGGGAAAATCCTTTCCAAAACACCTGTCACCCGCAACGGGTATAAGGGGATGGATATCACCAATCGCACCCGGAGAGGAGATCTTCAGCGTTACCAGATCTATGTTACACCTTTCGAGGTCCTCTTCTTTAAGATGAGCGGCAATGGCGATTACGTGAAGAATGGGGAGGAGGCCAATAAGTTTTTTGGGAGTATCCAGATCCGGGCATTTAACAACGGTACAGAAACGGCGTGGAGAAAATATACACCGCCTCAAGGTGGCTTTCGCATCGATCTGCCGCACGAACCCTATATCGGCAATGACGGCTCTTTTATTTTTGACGCAGAGGACAAAAACGGCAAAACGCATTACAGGATCATTCGCACCGATATCCATAATTACAATTTCGTGGAAGAGGACAGCTTCGACCTCGGCCTGATGGATGAAAGTTTTATGGCTTCGGGCTTCATAGAATCCCGTGTATCCCGCGAACACAAGAACGTGGGAGGATATCCTGCGCTGGACGCCCAATACCTTGATAAAAAAGGGAATCACTACCTCGTAAGATATCTTATACAGGGACCCCATTATTATACTTTGATCGCCCACGGGAAACAGGTGACTGAAGCAATGAAGAATTTCATCGGTTCCTTTGAACTCAAACCGAAGAAATATGATGCTGCGCGGGAAGAAAGGGATACGATGCTCTATTTCACGGTACGAAACCATCTGAAGGAAGAAGAAAAGAAGATCAGGCTCGACATCCCGGATTATTATTATTATGGCAAGGAGGAGGAGGAAGATTCAGAAGACGATCAGCTGGAGAATGGGATCTTCCGCACGCGTCTTTTCAAAAGTGATTCCACAGGGGAAAAAATTTACGTCTCTTTTTACAGGAATGGCCGTTATAATTATTCGAAAGACAGTTCCATACTCACACGAGGCAATGAATTCATTTACGGTTCCGATACCACCCGCATCATCCGGTACAAGAATTCGACACTTACACCCGGTGGAATGCATATCTGGGAGAACATCAGCTCTGACACGGGAAGCAGCCGGGCGATCCGGACAAAACTGTTCTATAAGAACGGGGTAGGATATATTCTCGCTACGCAGACCGATACGTTAACGCAGCCCAGCGAGTTCGTCAAGGTTTTTTTCGAAAGCTTTTCACCCACGGATACGATCAAAGGCATCAATCCGTTTGAAAAGAAGAACAAGTTGTTCTTCCAGGATTTCCTGAGTGGAGACAGCGTGCTTCACAAGCGGGCGATCAAGCATATAGGTAAGATCGAGCTGGATTCAACGGATCTCTCTTTACTTAAGCAGGCGATCAGCTCGATGAACTGGTCAGAAAAAAAATACCTGGATACCAAATCCTCCCTGATCTCCCTGGCATCCAATGTCAGGTCAAAAGAATCGGCGAATTATCTCAAAGATCTCTATTATGCACTGGATGATACCGTTCAGCTGCAATACGCGGTTCTTGAAGCCCTTCTTCAGCAAAGAACCGAACCGGCGTACTACGCGTTTCGCGATATCATAAACACCGAACCTCCCGTGCTTGAAGTGAGTAAGACCGGCCCGGTGTATTCTTACCCCGATACCTCCCCGAATTACCAGGTGTACAGCAATGGTAGTTTCCTGGATGAGCTGTATGATACACTCAGGCTGACCCGCAAGATCCTTCCCGATCTTTTACCCCTGCTCAACCTCGATGATTACCAGAGTTCCATAATGGGCTTATTGGGTAAAATGGTGGACAGCGGCCTGGTGACGCACCGGGATTATGAAATGTATTTCAGCAAATTTCTTATTGAAGCCAAACAAGAGCTGAGAAAACAGGCGATTGCTGAAAAGAAAAAAGCCATTGAAAAGGCTGAAGGTGATAAGGATGAGAATAAGGTTCCGGATTACTCATACCGTTCGGACGACCGGGATTACGGCAATGAGGATCTCTCCCTGTATGCCCGGCTGCTTCTTCCATTCTGGGATTCCAATCCGCAGGTTAAAACCGTAATCAGCCAAATGCTGGGTTCGAGCGATAAGCGACTAAAGTATAGCACGATGTTACTGATGATCCGGTATGGGAAGAACCATCCCGACACCCTTCTGCCATATTTCGGTTCGCTGGATGAGTATAGGCACGAGCTGTACGTTGACCTGCGGAGAATGAAGAAGGCTTCCCTTTTTCCACAGGCCTATAATAATCATAAGGATCTTGGCCGCAGTGCGCTGATGGAGATGGCCACCTATGAGCGCCCGGATTCCATCCTGTTCCTGGAGAGGTTACCCGCGGAGTACCAGGGAAAGAAAGGATTCGTTTATTTCTATAAGGTGAAGGCAAAAAAGGATGATCTCACCTGGAAGATCGGAATGGCGGGGATCGTACCTGAAGACCCGGCCAGGTTCAGCTTCACTGAAGAGGAGCCAATGACCCGTAACAGGCCCGACCCTTATTACTCGGGTTACAGCTATGAGATCTCTTCTTTTACCGGTTTCACGGATACCCGTTTCCGCGAAGACGAAGAAATGTTACCCCAGCTGCAGAAGCTCCTGAAGAAATCACTTTATGCCCGGAGAAAGAGCGCGCAGGAATTTTACACCGATGAAGACCCGGCCACCGAAGTGCACGAGGATTAGGCAGGGATCCCTTTGGGAATGGATGCGATCAGCTTTTGAGTGTACGCAGTCCTGGGCCTTGTATAAATTTCATCTGAAGGTCCCGATTCCACGATCTTACCCGATTGCATCACGATCATACGATCGCTGATATATCTCACCACCGAAAGATCGTGGGAAATGAAGATAACGGTAAAGCCGAATTCGCGTTTCAGGTCATTCAGGAGATTCAATACCTGGGCCTGCACGCTTACATCCAGCGCTGAAACGGATTCATCACAAACGATAAAACCCGGGTCGAGAGCCAGGGCACGGGCGATCACTATCCGCTGGCGCTGCCCCCCGCTGAACTCGTGCGGGTAGCGGTTATAATGGGCGGCATCGAGGTCCACCTTCTGTAATAATTCCCTGACCCGTTCTTTTCGTTGCCGCTCGCTGGTGATGTGGTGAACCTTCAGGGGTTCAGCTATGGCATCCCCGATCGTCATTCTCGGGTT
Organism: uncultured Chitinophagaceae bacterium; assembly: GCA_946479005.1. The sequence goes on from CAMLEM010000101.1 coordinate 4,209, forward strand.
CAATGATGAATAAGGATCCTGGAATACGATCTGTACATCCCGCCGAAGGGATTGCAGTTCTTTCCCGCGGATGTCGGACATATCCCTTCCGTCGTAAATGATTTTTCCCGTCGTCGGTTCGATCAGCTTCATTATCGCCCGCCCGAGGGTTGTTTTCCCGCAGCCGCTTTCACCGACCAAACCCAGGGTTTCTCCCCTGAACACGTGCAAATTCATATTGTCCACTGCCCGGATCCACTCCTTCGGTTTTCCGAAAAGCGAGCGTTTTGCCGGGAACCACACCGCAAGGTCCTTCACTTCAAGCAGGATCTCATCGCTGTGTTCCAGGGGTGCCAGCGGAGGGTGCTTTATTTTCTCTCCCGACATAAAGTCTGCCACAACCGGTAGCCGTTCTCCTCTTTTATGATGGACAGGCCGGCATTCGATCAGGGCCTTCGTATAACTATGTTCGGGGTTTTTCAGGATCTTTTTCACTGCTCCGTTTTCCACGATATTTCCGCGGTACATCACCAGGGCGCGATGTGCGATCTCTCCCACCACGCCGAGATCGTGGGTTATGAATATCACACCCATTCCCGTGTTCTCCTGCAGTTCGCGGATAAGATCGAGCACCGTCCGCTGAACAGTTACGTCGAGGGCAGTGGTCGGCTCATCGCAGATCAGCAGCGCCGGGTCGCAGCACATTGCCATTGCGATCATCACTCTTTGTTTCTGGCCCCCACTCAGTTCGTGGGGATAACGGTGATAAATAACCGAAGGTTGGGGAAGCTTCACTCTTTCGAACCAGTGGATGGCCTCCTGTTTCGCTTTTTCCGCGCTGATCTTCTTATGGACACGGATACTTTCCGCCACCTGTTTGCCACAGGAGATCACGGGGTTCAGCGAGGTCATCGGTTCCTGGAAGATCATACCGATGCGGTTGCCGCGTATTCGCTGCAGGCTGGCATTGTCGCAGCGAAGCAGGTCGATCGGGTCATTGCCGGAGGCGCTGAAAAGGATCTCACCGCTGCTGTAGATGGCAGGAGGGGAGGGATTCAGCCGGAGGATGGAAAGGGCGGTGACGGATTTTCCCGAACCGGATTCTCCAACGATGGCGAGGATCTCACCGCGTTGTACTTCAAAGCTGACCTTGTTGACCGCGATCGTCGATGCTTTTCCCGATTCGAATTCAACCGTGAGATTGCGGATGGAAAGAAGTGGTGACATTTATTTCTCCACAACTTTAATGGCGAGGCCTTTCCGCGGAACGGGGTAATATGCCATACATACCACGCACTCTTTCTCCACCATATCGATCTTAAAATAGAATTCCTCTCCTGCGTCTATGGTATCGGGGAAGCCGCAGGGTTGATCGAGCCGGAAAACATTGGTGTAGCTCTTACCGGTATGTTCGTCTGTCCAGTTCGCTTCGATCTTTGACGTATCAATATCGCCTTCCAGCAATGCAATGGTATAATTGGAACAGATCCCTTTGATCTCCAGCCGGCCTTTATATACGTCTTTTTTGCTGCTGCAATCACTGTTCGAAAGGGTCAGGGTGGCGAGGATGGAAACAAGAAGGAATTGTTTCATACTTGTTATATATTAAAAGATGAGATGACGGACAGTCTGCCCGTCATTGATGAGCTGCTGTAATGAAGCGACCCCGATCATCAGGTGCCTTTCCACGAATTCGGAAGTGATCTTCTTGTCGCTTTCTTCGGTTTTCACGCCTTCCGGGATCATTGGCTGATCACTCACCAAGAGAAGGGCTCCCGTGGGGATCTTATTAAAAAAGCCAACGGTGAAGATGGTTGCGGTTTCCATATCAATGGCGTAAGTGCGTATCTTTTGAAGGTATTCCTTAAAAGGTTCGTCGTGTTCCCAGACCCTCCTGTTCGTAGTGTACACAGTTCCTGTCCAGTAGTCTACCCCAAAATCCCGGATGGTGGTGGAAACAGCTTTTTGAAGCGCGAAAGCCGGAAGGGCAGGCACCTCGGGAGGAAAATAGTCGTTGGAAGTTCCTTCGCCCCTGATGGCAGCGATCGGTAGAATAAGATCGCCCAGCTTGTTCCTTTTCTTCAAACCTCCGCATTTACCCAGGAACAAAACCGCCTTTGGATGGATGGCGGAAAGGAGGTCCATTATGGTGGCGGCTCCCGGGCTGCCCATCCCGAAATTGATGATCGTAATGTTGTTGGCGGTGGCGCATTGCATCGGTTTCCCTTCGCCGACCAACTTCACCTTATTCATTTCAGCGAACAGGTGAACATAATTGCTGAAATTGGTGAGCAGGATGTACTCCCCAAAATTTTCGATCAGTTCGCCGGTATATCGCGGCAACCAGTTTTGTACGATCTCTTCCTTCGACTTCATTTCTGCGAATTTAATCAATTACTTT
>CAMLEM010000102.1 GCA_946479005.1 uncultured Chitinophagaceae bacterium
AATGCTCTGGCTCGAGGCCGACCGTATGGGCTTTTTGCTCGATGCGGTAACGGAGAAAAAATTTGAGATCCAACGCTCCACCGTAAAGAACGAGAGAGGGCAGCGGCTCGACAATGTGCCCTATGGCCTGACCGCCGAAAAAATGCACCAGGTGCTCTATCCCTACGGGCATCCTTATTCCTGGCAGACCATCGGTTATATCGAGGACCTGAACCGGTCCGATGTGAATGACCTGAAGAATTTCTTCCTCCGCTGGTATGGCCCCAATAACGCCGTTGTTACCGTGGGCGGGGATGTGAAAACCGCCGATGTGGTGAAGCTGGTTGAAAAATATTTCGGTTCCATTCCCCGCGGTCCGGAAGTGAATCCCGTTGTGGTTCCCCCGGTGACGCTCGCAAGCGACAGGTATGTTTCTTACGTAGATAACTATGCGAGGCAACCTTTGATGGTCGTTAATTTCCCGACCGTTCCGCTTTATCACAAGGATATGGGTGCCCTGCAATGCCTTTCACAGGTATTGGGGCAGGGAAAGAATTCCGTTCTCTACCAGGAATTGCTGAAGAATCAGAAGGCGCTCCAGGCTTCGGCCTTCAGCCAGCTTTCAGAACTGGCAGGTGAATTCATTTTCCAGCTGGTACCGATGCCCGGTAAATCGCTGGCCGAAATGGATTCCATGCTGCGAGCCGCCTTGGTAAGCTTTGAAAACCGCGGCGTGACCGATGAGGACATTGAGAAGTTCAAAGGTGGAATGGAATCCCAGCAGATCAATGGGCTTCAGAGTGTAAGCGGAAAAGTATCCCAACTGGCGGCCTTTGAAACCTTTGCCGGTAATCCCAACAAGATCGCCGACCTGATAGAGATGTACACTTCGGTGACGAAAGAAGATGTGATGCGCGTGTATAATGAATATATCAAGGGAAAGCCCGCCGTTTATGTGAGTGTGGTTCCGAAGGGAAGGGAAGACCTGGTGGCAAAGGAGGATAACTTCACCATTGACACCACAAACTATGTGAAGCCGGATTACGGCTATGCAGGTCTGAAATATGCGAAAGCAAAGGATAATTTCGATCGCAGCCGCATTCCAGGTAATGGCGCCAATCCCGTGGTGAAAGTTCCCAAGTTCTGGAGAAAGGACCTCGCGAACGGTGTGAAAATGATCGGTACGGAAAGCACGGAGATCCCTACCGTTACCGTAACCATCACCCTCCCCGGCGGGCATATGCTTCAGGCCAGGGATACTGCTAAGCTCGGACTCGCGAGCTTTTTCGCCAGTATGATGAATGAAGACACGAGAAATTACACAGCTGAGCAGATGGCAGTTGAACTCCAAAAGCTCGGAAGCTCGGTGAACGTGAGCAGCGGGTTTGACGGGATCACATTCAGTGTTCAGTCTTTAAAAAAGAATCTTGACGCCACAATGGCGCTGGTGCAGGAAAGGATTTTCAACCCGAACTTCACGGAGGCTGCATTCAAAAGGATCCAGAAGCAGCGGCTGGAGAATTTCAAGCAGGCCAAGGCCCAGCCTTCTTTTGTTGCCAGCAACGTGATCAACGTAGTGAACTACGGCCCGGATAATTTTCTTTCCAGGAGCGAGAATGGAACGGAGCATACCATTGCCAACCTCAGCCTGGAAGACATTGAGAATTACTATAAAAATTATATCACTTCACAGGGAACAAAAGTTGTTGTAGTGGGTGATGTGACACAGGCCGAGATCCTCCCCAGGCTTGCTTTCCTTGACAAGCTGCCCAATAAGAAGATCGAACTTCCCGTGATCAATGCGGCTCCGAGGCCCACAGCAAAGAACCAGGTTTACCTGGTGGATATTCCAAAAGCGGCGCAGTCGGAATTCCGCATCGGTTACGCCACGGGTTTGAAATACGATGCTACCGGGGAGTATTACAAGTCGATGCTTGCCAATTATGCCCTCGGCGGGAATTTCAACAGTCGCCTCAACCTGAACCTACGTGAAGACAAAGGCTGGACCTATGGAGCCAGCAGCTCCTTCACAGGTGACGAATACAGTGGCGAATATGGTTTCGGTTCCGGAATCCGCGCCGATGCCACAGACAGTGCGCTCGTGGAAGTGATGAAAGAGCTGAGGAATTATCACCAGAACGGCATCACGAATGATGAGCTGACCTTTATGAAGAATTCCCTGGGCCAGCGCGATGCCCTCAGCTATGAGACCGGTTTTCAGAAAGCCGGCTTCATCGGCAATATCCTTGAGCACAATCTGCCAGCCGACTACGTTGACCAGCAAAACAAGATCCTGGCGAAACTCACGAAAGAGCAGGTAGATGCCATTGTGAAAAAGAACCTGGATCCTGCGAAAATGAATATCCTCCTGGTGGGAGATAAGGCGAAGATCCTGGAAGGTGTGAAGAAACTCGGATATAATGTAGTGGAGCTTGATGTGGAGGGAAGACCGATGGAGAAAAAAGCTTTCTAATTGTTATAACTCTGTGGCCCTCTGTGTTTCCTCTGTGGCTCTCCGTGTAGCTGTATTTTTTTGCTACGCAGAGAGCCACAGAGGAAACACAGAGGACCGCAGAGATTTTATCAGTTCTTTTTCAAAAGGATCTTCTTCTGCGAGAATTTAAAAGCCGCATCCAGCATCTCCAGCAATTTGGGCCAGTCCTCTTTCGTAACGACGGCGGTCTTGTATATTTTCTTCACGAGAATATTCAGCGTGTTCCCTTCCACCGTTGCCTGCACGGCGAATGTGCCCGCGGCATTGTCCACATTCAGGTTGAGGTTATGCAATCCTACCACTTTATAACCTTCAGGAATGGTGAAGTTGATGATGTTACGAATACTCCGTGGGAAACCCATCCAGGCATCCACCTCTCTTTCCCTTTCGTGGGAACCAATATAGGATTGCTCACCGATCAGCGCGGGAATGGAAACGACCAGGTTATCTCCCGAAAATTTCAGCATTCCTCCCAGGTCCAGCACATTGGTATAATTCAGGTCCTGTTTGCGAAACGTTCGCCCATCTGAATTCAGCGTGAACTTGTGATATTTTACAATATTGTCGAAATCGTCCTCCAGCTCTTCCTTCATAAAATCAGGTTTGCGCTGCAGGTCTTCCTTCTTTCTTTCTCTCAGTCGCTCCTCGTAGCTTTCCAGGGAGGCGCCCTTCATCCCTGTGCGCACATCGTCTTCACCTCCATAACTGCGGTGATCATCGTCGAGCGCTGTGGTATAGGCGAGGGCCTGGCGGTTATAGTATTGCTTGCTCAGTCCTGTTGCCAGGCGTTGAAGTGTTACCGACATATTCCTGCTGGCCGTATCGATCGATGCCGTGATCGTATTGGTAGTCACATTGTCTTCAGGTTTTCCGGCAGGCAGGGTGATGGCTGTGGCCTTAGGATTCTTTCCGAGCGTTATCACGTAAGCGGTAGAATTCAGGTATTCATCCTTCTGATCGTAAGGGTTTGAAAATACCGTGGCGTTGAATACGTATTTTCCTTTCACCCTAACCAGCCATTCGGGTTCGGAACGGAAAATGATATTTTCAGGATGGGTCAGCGTAGAAGGGGTGGTCACGATGAGTTCGTAAGGAATGTTCTTCAGGTCGAGGCATTGCGTAAAACAGGAAGCGAACAATTCACTGGAAAACCCGCCTGCCCTGTAAAAAGAGAGATGGCGCAGGACATAATAACTCTTTGCAATGAAATCATCCTCCTTCATATCCCCGTAGCCCAGCTGCCGGAGATAAGATTTGGCCAGGTTGTAATAATAAGAACCATCCAGCCGGTTATAAAGGTTGTTCATTTTTGCCGCCAGCTCATCGGGGCTGATGCTCTTTTTCAATTCTCCCCTGTCACCGATGAAAAGATCCGAACGGTTCTCGCTCTTGGAAAAAACGATCTGGAATTTCACCATCGGCAACTCCAGGTACCGGTTCACCCAACGGGTATCGCTGAGTTTCTCCCTGTCACGGTCTTCCCAGAGATAATCTGAATTAGCGTTCCCGCTTTCCCTGAACTCAGGGGCTCCTTTCGTTGATTTCGAATTTACGAATGAGTTGTTGTCAGTATCGATCTCGAATTTCTGGCTGATCACCGGGTATTCGCGGGTACAGACGAAATAAATGGGATCGAATTCGAGGTAGCTCATTTTCTTGACGGTATTGTCGTCATAAAAAATGGTAGCGTAGTCGATGATATCGCCGGGGTCAAGATCGGGGACCGCGAGCTTATAATAGATGATGCGGCTCTTGCTCTTATCGTAGTAAGTATTTTGTTTCCCAATGTAAGGGGTGAAGGCCGAAGGCACGTTTGAGGGATCTTCCACGTACACGGCATTGCGAAGGGATACATCCTGCACCTCCCCGTTGGATTTAATAACGCGAATGCCGGCCCCGTCATAGGCCGAACCGATCCGGAAATAAATGGAGGAATAGGAATTGACCGCATCCTTGTCATTCAGCCTGATCCTCCGGCGTGTGACCTCGTAAACCGCCAGTTTGGACGCATCCTTGTCGAAGGAGAACCTGGTTTTCTGTGCAATGATCACCCCGCTCTCATCCTTCCATTTGGAAGGGGGTTCTGAGATCCTGAAATCAGGGTCCGGGTCATCCCAAACCGGTTTCATATTCCTGTTGATGGCCTCCAGGCGGGAGGGAGAAAATGTATCATCTTCCTGGGATAGTGCGAAAAAGGGAAGAAAAATAATGAGATATGCGATCCTTTTCATCTGGTTCAATTAGGTGGTCAGGGTTTGGTTATCATTACGAGGTTGCTGTTAAAATCCTGCAGTTTCCTGGTGAAGGCTTTCCAGTTGGTAAAATCCGCTTTTCGTATTACGCCGGAATCGAAGGAAACGGTTTTCCGGAAAACGATCTTATTTCCTGAAACATTGTAGGAGGCTTTCACGCCATAGTCCTGGTGTTTCTCCTCGATCCCATTCGGGATGGAACCGACCTTATACCCGGAGGGTAACAGGAGTTCTGTTTCATCTTCCATCGTATAATTGGACGAGAGGGCGTAATCCTGCTGCCTTTTTTCATCCGGGATCAGGCCTCTCAGGTCTTCGGGGAAGAAGTCAATGCCCACGTAGATCTCTTTGTCTTCCGTGATCACATAGTTGCTGAGATCGATATCTCCTTCGATGGTAACAGGGATCTCCCTGTTCTGCAGGTCAGAGGTTTTTACATTGGCTACCTGGAGATTGCGGTTCCCGAATTCAAAGAACCGCTGGATATACATTTTCTTCTGGTGCGCGGGCAGTTCGTGGTAGAACTGGTGGAAACGGGTTCTCTGTTCACCCGTCATCGTGACCTTTACGTGCCCTACCAGCTTATCATCCTTCAACTGGAATTTGGTTTGGGTGAACACTTTGTTCTTTTCCTTATCCATCAAAGGAACTTTCTTCACTTCATATTTATCGCCTTTGCCGATCAGAACTTCCTTTCCCTGGATCCTCCAGGCATAATCGCCGAAGGGGATGTATTTCTCCGTGGCATCCAGGAAGTATTCCTTTCCCCCGACGAACACGGTGCTGATGCAATGATTGTCCACCGCCAGCGAAGGGAGCGTATAATCATAAGGGATATGGCGGGTGCCGATCCAGGTCATATAAGCTTCCAGGCCCGCGATCCTGAGCATCTCCGTCACCAGGTTTGCCATTCCTTTGCAATCGCCATATTTCGCCTTGTACACTTCGTGGGCTTTGGCGGGAATGAAGCCGGCCAGCCCGTCTTCGAAGGCGATATAGCGGATGTTATCCTGCACCCAGTAGAAAATGGCTTTCACCTTGTCAATATCACTGGACTTTCCTTTGATCAGCTCGTTGACCTTCGCACGGAACTCATCAGGGTTATTGACAGATTTTTTATAGAGATAGTTATACCAGCTGTAGAGATCACCCACATCGCCAAAGCCTTTTTCAGGCTTTCCATCGTAATTGAAGGATTTCACCACCAGCACGATATGCGGGTAGGTGTAAGCCGTCCCGATGGCTCGGGGTTCTGATTTCATCGCGGGGATGTTCATCAGCTTGAAAGTGTACACCATCCCGCCTTTTTCCGCGTTTTTCTGCCGCGTCACCTTATACCCTTCAAAATTGAATTCGCGGATGTCAAGCTGCAGCCATTCCGGAACGATCACCTTGATGATCTTTTCTTTGATCGGGAACCAGCTATGGAAATACACCGAAGTGAGATATTTGCTGTCGAGGAATTTTTTTTCCGTTTCCACCCGGGTGATGTCGCCAAATCCGCTGAAGCCGATATTGAAGTACTTTACCCGGCTATCGTCTGAAAAATAATCGCTGGAGCTGGCTGAGCGGTCGATCGCGTAGCCCAAATTGTAATTCTTCTTGATACCGAACATCCCTTTCATCTTTTCCAGCTGCCGGAAGGAGGTGATACGGGTGAAGGAATTATAAAAATCAAAATACTGGATGCCCGCTCTTTCCCGCAGGGAGAGAAAGTTGATGCCTGTGTTACAGATGGCTGTAACCACGGGCTGGCGGTCTTCGTTCTTCCCTTTTTCAAAAGTATAGACCTCCTCCATCACGGTTGCCGCCACCCGGTCGTCGGGGAATACTTTTTTCAGGCGGTTGGCTTCATAAACATC
>CAMLEM010000103.1 GCA_946479005.1 uncultured Chitinophagaceae bacterium
CCCCAGGTTCAGGTGCCCCACTTCAGAGTTGCCCATCTGCCCTTCCGGCAGCCCTACCCACTCGCCGCAGGTCATTAATGTTGTATGGGGATATTGTGCGTACAAGGAATCCGTAAACGGTGTATTTGCCTGTTTCACAGCGTCGGAATTTGCAACTTTCCCGAGCCCCCAGCCGTCCATTATGATTAGAATAACACGTTTTACAGGCATTTATTTATCAACATTTTCAAAGTGGTATAAACGCAGTCATTTTCAGGGAAGAACACTTGTTCGAATATCCTGTAAAACTACCAAATTGCTCAATTCTCACTTTAACAACTTGGAAGAACATTGGTTTTTAGTATTTTAGTTCCATTAAGAAAAGCAGTTGTTTGTGGCACATTATTCGATAATACCCCTGTGAAAACCTAGTATTATGAAACCGTTATTTACAACATTATTAATGGGAGCGCTCCTGGTCGTTTCATCCTTTACGGTGAAACAGGGAAGCATAGATGAGGTCATCGGCGCCCTTCGCGCAGGTAACTCTTCCGAGCTCTCGAAGTATTTTGACGACAAGGTGGAACTGACCCTGCCGGATAAGTCAGACAGCTACAGTAAAGCCCAGGCCCAGCTAATTGTGAAGGATTTCTTCGGCAATAATGGGGTCAGGGGGTTTGACCTGAAGCACAAGGGAGATTCACCCGGTGGTCATTTCTGCATCGGAACCCTTCAAACAAATGCCGGTAATTTCCGGACCAATGTTTTTATGAAGTCCAAGAACGGAAAGGAAGTGGTGAAGGAGATCCGGTTCCAGGCGATTGATTAAAGAAGAAATTTTATATTGATAGGGGAGGCCGTTCTTTTGAACGGCTTTCTTGTTTATTTTATAGCTTATGGAACACGGATGAAACGGATTGGCGGATTTTGTACCCGAAATTCTAAAAAGCTAACCTGTTTCGATTTGGCAGTAACGGATCCGTGCAAATCCGTCCAATCCGTGTCATCCGTGTTCCATCAAACTCCCAACTGAAGAAAACCTCCCAAAAGCAAAACATCTCCTGCACCCACTCTACCTTTGCAATATGATCACAAAAAGTTTTGACGACCAGTTGGAGGAATTGCTGGAAGCGGCTTTGAGAGAGGATATTGGGCGGGGCGACCATTCCACCCTGGCCTGTATTCCGGCGGAAACGCGCGGGAAAGCGGTATTAAAGATCAAGCAGGATGGCGTATTAGCGGGGATGCAGGTGGCGGCCAGGCTGTTCGCCCTGCAGGACCCTCATTCATTTTTCAAGCCGATGAAGGAAGACGGTGAGGAAATGAAGAACGGTGAATTTGCCTTTGAAGTGGAAGCCAGCGTTCATACGATCCTGAAATGTGAAAGGGTATTGTTAAATGCGATGCAGCGAATGAGCGGGATCGCCACGCTCACCCGGGCGTACACGCGTAAGCTTGAGGGCTCCCGCACCCGGCTTTTGGATACGCGAAAGACCACACCGAATTTCAGGTTGCTGGAAAAGGAGGCCGTAAGGATAGGCGGGGCGGTGAACCACCGTTTTGGACTGTTTGATATGATCATGCTCAAAGACAATCATATTGACTATTGCGGGGGGATCGAGAAAGCCATCGAAAAGGCCTATGAATATGTTCAGCTCCGTGAGCCGGAACTTAAGATCGAGGTCGAAACAAGAAGCATAGAAGATGTTAAGCGTGCAGTAGAGGCGGGCAGGGGCAAGATCCACCGGATCATGCTGGACAATTTCACCCCCCCGCAGATCGAAGAAGCGCTCCCCCTGATCAATGGAGCATTTGAGACCGAAGCGAGCGGGGGGATCAACTTAACTAACATTGAAGCGTATGCGAAAACCGGGGTCGACTTCGTCAGCGTAGGCGCCCTGATCCACCAGGCGCAAAGTCTTGACCTGAGCCTGAAGGCAGTGGTCATCTGAAATCATCTTTATGGCGAAAAACAAAAAGCAGAGGAGGGATGGATTGGTTTATAGTACCGACCCGGGATTCCGTATGGAAGAAGAACCGGGAGAAGAGCCATCATTACCCCCTTCACAACAAAGTTTACGTGTATGGCTGGATAAAAAGCAGCGGGCGGGCAAAATGGTCACGCTGATCACCGGTTTCAGGGGTTCTGAAGCGGAACTGGAATCCCTCGGTAAGAAATTAAAAACTTTTTGCGGGGCGGGGGGATCTGCAAAAGACGGGGAGATCATCGTGCAGGGGGACCACAGGGAAAAAGTGCTGGGATGGCTGCGGAAGGAAGGTTTTAAAGCTTCTTAAAAAAATAAAATGACCAGTCTTCCTGAGCTATCAATTGTTCTTCATCGGAACGATCATCTCGAAAGCGGGGATGCTGACCTCGAAATTGGTCTTGCTATGCAGGTTCTCCATTAAATAGGTGCCCGTCATCCGTCCCATCTCCGTTCGAAGGTTGCAGCCACTCACATACTGGTAATTCTCACCGGGTTGGATCGTGGGCTGAACTCCAACAACGCCTTCTCCTTCCACTTCGCGATGGCTGCCATTGCTGTCGAATATGTACCAGTGACGGCGGTGCAATTTAACGGGAAAGGCATTGTGATTTTCCAGCGTGATCCTGTATGCGAACATATATTCGGATTGCAGGGGATTGGAGTAGTCTGCCTGGTAAAAAGTTTCGACGCTCACCTTCACGCCTTCAGAGATCATACTGGTCATATTGTAAAAGTAACAAAAAGGGTTCGGTTTTGGAACCCTCTTCCCGCAATCGTAATTTTGCGGCCTCAAACGGTAATAATGAAAATTGCAGTTGCAAAGGGCGACGGGATAGGCCCCGAGATCGTCGACGCGGTGTTGAAGATATTCACAGCCAGCCAGGTGCCCCTCGAATATGAATTCGTAGAGATGGGTAAGTGGGTGTTTGATAAGGGGTATAGCAATGGAATGACGCCCGAAGCCCAATCGGTGATCGAGAATCTCGGCATCCTTTTAAAGGGCCCGATGGAAACGCCCAAAGGCAAGGGTGTGAAGAGCGTGAATGTGACCGCAAGAAAGACCTGGAACACTTATGCGAACAACCGCGTGTTCCAAACCCTGCACGGAGTGGACACAGTCTTTTCTAAGGCTGGCATTCCCATTGATGTTACCGTTGTCAGGGAGAATATCGAAGATACTTACGGGGGTATTGAACATATGCTCACCCACGATGTGGCGCTGAGCAGGAGGTTCATAACACGCCCGGGGAGTATGCAGGTGATCCGTTACGCATTCGAAATGGCAAGGAAGAAGAACGCGCGGAGGGTGACCTGTGGCCACAAGGCGAATATTATGAAGATCACCGACGGGCTCTTCCTCGAATGCTTTTACGAAGTGGCCAAAGAATACCCCGAGCTGAAAGCGGATGATGTGATCGTGGATGATCTCTGTATGAAGCTGGTCACCCGCCCCGACACATTTGATGTTGTGGTGCTCACGAATCTACAGGGCGACATTGTTTCTGATCTCTGTGCAGGACTGGTAGGCGGGCTGGGTTTTGCCCCTTCCGCCAATATCGGCGACCATATTTGCATTTTTGAAGCCGTGCACGGAACAGCGCCCGACATTGCCGGGAAGAATATCGCCAACCCGACCGCATTATTGTTAAGCGGCATTTTTATGCTTCGTCACCTGGGACTTATGGAAAATGCTGCCATCATTGAGAATGCCCTCTTATACACGCTTGAAAGCGGTGTTCACACAGGAGATTTCGGTGACCGTACCCAGGCAGCGGTAAATACAACAGAATTTGCGAACGCTATCATATCGAATTTTGGAAAGCAGCCGGCTGTCAATCCAAAGCCCCTTCTGCCCAATGCGCCTGTTACGCCCACCGTATTCAGGCTGGAAAAGAACCCGATGATGGTTTCCAGGGAAATGAGCGATGAAATGATCGTGGGGGTGGATATGTTCATTGAGAGCGCTGAACAGCCTGAGGCCATCGCCCTTCAATGCAAGCGTCACGGGGGAATGAAATTCAGCCTGGTAAATGTAAGCAACCGGGGCACGCAGGTCTGGCCGACAGGCTCCGTTTTTACCAACCTGGTGAACCAGTACAATGTACGTTTCGAGGCCCTGGACAATGAACCCCTGAAACAGCAGGACGTGATCGGGCTCTATGTAAGCCTGAGCGGTTATTTCAAGATCTGTTCTTTTGAGTTATTGAATTCCTGGGGTGGGAAGAAGGCGTATAGTTTGGCACAGGGGCAGTGAGGAGGAATTGGGATTTGGGAATTGGGATTTCTGAAACCCGATGCTGATTAAACGGTGAGATAGTCCCTAACGTTTCGATAAATTTTCAGATTCTAACCTAAGCAACGCCGCGATCCCGTTTTGGAAATTCGGATATCATAAATCCCAAATCCCAATTCCCAATTCCCAAATCCTACCGGGGTTTATATTTAGCGCCACTAATGATCTCACTTGCCGGTTTCTTCATTATCTCATCGATGGAAAGACCGGGGTTCTTTTCTTCGTATTCCAGGATAATCCGCCAGCCGATCCACTGTCCCAGGTTACCCGGGGAATGTTCCTGCGAAAAACCCTGGGTGAAGGGGCCTTCCCCGATATAGGTTTGAATGATCACGGGATTGATGGAATTGAGGTCTTCATTCTTCACCAGGTAGGCCCAGATCAGGCCTTCGTTCTCTTCACACCATTCGAGCTGGTCGGCCGTATAGCCTGTTTTCAGGGAATCGTGAGTCTTTGGCATCAGCTTATCCAGCAGCCACCATTCCTTTCCCTTTTCTACCATTTGCTCCAGGAGAGGTTTACCTCCCGATCTATCAGGATAGAGATCCTCCACGATGGCTTTCATCGCATTTGGCACGATGTATTCTTTCGAGAACCTCCGGGAAATATAAGTGGGGAACATCTCCAGCGCAGGGCCTGAATGGTAAACGGAAAAATCACGACCGGCATATTGCTGAAGACCGATGGCCAGTCCCTCGTGCGTTGCCGCAACCCCCGGAGCGTCGAAAGGACCGAGAAAAAAGATGGCCTTACCTGTTTTATAATTGGGGAAATAATACTTCAAATAACGGTATTGATCTTCCAGCTCATCTTCGATATCTTTTACACTGGAATAAGTTTCTTGCAGGCTGTCGTATATGGGTTTGTATCCCCTCAGGAATTCCCGGGTGACTAGGAGGGTATTTGCGCTGGAATCATTCCCGTCAACACCGAGTACCTGCTGCATAAAATCAACATAGAATCCCGGGTGCTTTTGCTGAACCGCGCGCAGGGAGCCCTGGATGTCATTGGTGTCGATATTAAAGAAGCTCTGGTCGAACCGTTCAACCGGCACATCAACCCGGATGCCCGAAACATTCGGGGCATCGTTGCCGTTATCACCGCAGCCAATGATGATCATCGCTACTGTAAAAAGGAGAAGGATGTTTTTCATTGCTTGCAAAATTAGCCTTCCCCCGGCGGATACAGGCGACATTACAACCTGATATAAGTTAAATTTGCGTGATGAAGATCGCCCTGGCACAACAGAACTACCACATTGGGAACTTCGGGGAGAACCTGCGGAAGATCCTGGAAGGTATTCGCCAGGCCAGGGATAAAAAGGCTGATCTCGTGATATTTTCAGAACTCTCCGTATGCGGCTATGCGCCGAGGGATTTCCTGGAATTTGAGGATTTCATCCAGAAATGCTTCGATTCCATTGATGTGATCCGGCAGGAAACGAGCGACATCGCGGTACTGGTAGGCGCTCCTGACAGGAACCGGGTCCGTGAAGGAAAAGACCTTTTCAACGGGGCATTTTTTCTATTTGAAAAAGAGATCAAGGCAGTGATCCATAAGACCTGCCTGCCCACTTACGATGTGTTTGATGAGTACCGCTATTTTGAGCCGGCTTATGAATGGAAGGTGGTGAATTTCAAAGGAAAAAAGCTGGCCATCACCATTTGCGAGGATATCTGGAACCTGGGAGATAACCCACTGTACCGGAATTGTCCTATGGATGAGCTGATGAAACATTCACCAGACATTATGCTGAACATTTCCGCGTCACCTTTTGATTATACCCACGTCGAGGACCGGAAGGCCATCGTAAAGTTGAATGTTCAGAAATATGGACTGCCGATGCTTTACTGCAACGCGGTGGGAAGCCAGACGGAAGTGGTCTTCGACGGGGGGTCGCTGGTTTTTGACAGGAACGCTTCGATGGTGCGCCAGATGCCTCTTTTCCGCGAGGCGATGGAGATTTTTGAATTGAAAGAGAATGGCAGTTTTGATCTTCCGGTCGTGGCCAGGGCTGATGAATTGCCCGACCAGGAATTAAGTCCTGCCGAACTCGACAGTCATCTTTCCATTCCGGAGATCCACCAGGCCATCGTGATGGGGATCCGTGATTACTTCGGCAAGATGGGATTTCATAAAGCGGTGATCGGGAGCAGCGGTGGCATAGATAGTGCGCTGACGATCGCGCTTGCCTGTGAAGCCCTGGGTAAGGAGAACGTTCACGCGGTGCTGATGCCGTCCCAGTTTTCTACCGGGCATAGTGTATCGGATGCGGAACAGCTCAGCCGGAATCTTGGTAATCCTTACGAGATCATCCCGAT
>CAMLEM010000104.1 GCA_946479005.1 uncultured Chitinophagaceae bacterium
AGGAAAACCTACCGGTTACTGGGGAGCTGACTGGACGCCCGATCATTTGCGTAACTTTAGCCGGATCATAAATTTCAATGGCATCTATCATCGACATAAAACTTCCCAAAGCAATAGCCACAGCCCTGCGGCTACCGCGGAATGATCCAGAAAGGCAGCAGATCAAAGTGTTGAAAAAGCTTTTGAAGAAGGCCCGGTTCACCGAGTTCGGTCAGAAATACAGGTTTGACGAGATCCTTCTCGGAAAGCATCCCGAAAGAAAATTCCAGGAACTGGTTCCCGTTCACGATTATAACAAGATCTACGAGGAGTGGTGGAAGAAAACACTGGATGGCGTGGCTGATGTAACCTGGCCGGGAAAGATCAAATACTATGCATTGAGTTCGGGAACTTCCGAAGCAGCCAGTAAATACATTCCCGTGACCAGGGAGCTGTTGCGAAGCAACACGGTGAATTATATGCGCCAGATTTTAAGCCTGTTCTCATATGATCAGGCCAACAAATGGGCGCTCACAAAGGGTTTCCTGATGCTGGGAGGGGCTACAGACCTGAAAAAAGGCAAGGCCGGATGGTATGCGGGCGACCTCAGTGGAATCCTTGCTAAGAAAAGACCCTTCTGGTTTCAGACCTTTTACAAGCCGGGAGGAAGGATTGCTGCAATAGCAGACTGGAACCAGAAGCTGAATGAGATCGTGGAACGCGCAAAAGACTGGGATGTGGGATTTATCGTTGGCGTTCCCGCGTGGTGCCAGATGTGCATGGAAATGGTGATCGAACATTACAAGGTGAAGAACATTCACGAGATCTGGCCCAATTTCAGCTTTTTTGTACACGGGGGCGTTGCCTTTGAGCCGTACAAAAAAGGATTTGAAAAGCTCCTGGGAAAACCTATTGTATATATCGAGAATTACCTGTCGAGTGAAGGTTTTATTGGCTTTAAGACCAGGGAGAACGCGAAGGGAATGCAGCTCATCCTGGACAACAATATTTTTTTCGAGTTCGTTCCTTTTGACGATAAGAATTTCGACCAGGACGGCCAGATCGTAAGCGATCCCAGGGCCCTCCTGATACACGAAGTGGAACTGGGAAAGGAATATGCACTGTTAATGAGCACCAATGCCGGTTCCTGGCGTTATCTCATCGGTGACACCATCAAATTCGTGGACCTGGAAAGAAGCGAAGTGTTGATCACGGGTCGCACCAAGCATTTCCTGAGCCTGACCGGGGAGCACCTGAGCGTTGACAATATGAATAAGGCGATAGAAATGGTAAGCGAAGAATTCAATATCAGCATTCCCGAATACACGGTGGTGGGATTTCCCTATGAGAATTTCTTTGCCCACCGCTGGTATGTGGCCACTGATGATGCCGTTGAACCCGGCCAGCTGGTCAAAAGCATTGATCAGAAGTTGCGTCAACTGAATGATGATTATGCGACCGAAAGAGACAGCGCGTTGAAAGAGGTCTTCCTTGAAGTGTTACCGGAAGACCGCTTCCTGAAATTTATGGAACTGAAAGGCAAGCTCGGAAGCCAGCATAAGTTTCCCAGGGTGATGAAGGGAAAGATGCTGGAAGAATGGTGCGGGTTCCTCGAGTCGGGTAAGATCTAAATCTGCCGTATGTGGGAGGCAATTCTCAAAGGACTGGGATTTGGCTTGCTTTTAAGCATCGCAGTGGGACCTGTATTGCTTTCCATCATCAAGCAAAGTCTGAATAACGGGCACCGCGGGGGCTTTGCATTCATCTTCGGCGTTTCAGCCAGTGATATTTTTCTTGTTCTCATCAGCAATGTATTCACGCAGCTTTTTAACAGTATCCGGGAATACGAGACCGAAGTGGGGATCGGGGGTTGCATATTCCTGGTCTCAATGGGGATCTATTATTTTTTCTTCAAAAAAGTTAAGGTGAATGAGGAGGGGAAGCAGATCTTCCGAATGCGAAAACGCGATTTTGTCCGCGTATTTTTTTCGGGGTTTTTTATGAACACGCTGAACCCGGGTATCTTCCTCTTCTGGATCACCACTTCCACTGCCGTTATCACTCACAGTGTAAGGGAACGGATCATCATTTTCACCACCTGCCTGGTGTGGATGCTGGGCACAGATATCCTTAAAGTTCTTCTCGCCGCCAAGATCAGGAACCGTTTGACGCCTCATAACATCCATATCCTGAACAGGATCAACGGGGTCATACTGATCTTATTCGGACTTGGATTGATCTATGGCCTGCTGGTGTACGGCGACCGGATCTAAACATTTCATTCTCCTAACTTGCACTGGAATGACCGCAAAAAAATCCATTAAACGATCATCCCTCCCACGGAGAGCCTGGCGGTTTTTAAAGAGGGCCTTCCTGGCGCTGTTTCTCCTGCAGCTTTTTTATATCATCATCCTTCGCTGGGTGGATCCACCAATAACGATAACACAGCTTGTAAGCTGGATTTCCGGCAAGGGATTGAAAAGAGATTATGTAAGCCGGAGCAAGATGTCACCTTATGCAAGGCTTGCCGTCATTGCCTCGGAAGATCAGCGATTCGCCGACCACCAAGGATTCGACTGGAAAAGCATCCGGAAGGCGATGGAATACAATAAAAGGAAACCGGGCCGCCTGCGGGGAGGCAGTACGATCAGCCAGCAGGTGGCAAAGAACGTATTCCTTTGGCAGGGAAGAAGCTGGTTTCGGAAAGGACTGGAAACCTATTTTACATTTATGATCGAGATGTTATGGGGAAAGAAAAGGATCCTGGAAGTTTACCTGAACGTGATTGAAACAGGAAAAGGGATCTTCGGTTACGAGATGGCCGCCAGGATCTATTTCAAAAAGAAAGCGAAAGATCTCACCCGACAGGAGGCGGCGATCATCACCGCGGGGCTGCCCAGCCCGCGAAGAATACGGGTAAGCCCGCCTTCTAGTTTCACGCGCTCGCGCGCTCAGGCCATCCAGCGTCAAATGAGTTTCCTGGAACCCGATCCCGATATCCGGCGCATTGTTTATGGGCGATCGCCCTGAATCATTCTATCTTCAGAGGGAACCGCTCGCTATTATGCGTCGGATAATATCCCGGCACTTCCAATGCGAACATTAAGTGGTAATTGCCTTGCTTTAGATGAGGCATCGCTGTAAATACGATCCGGGGCAATAACAATGCAGCACCTGTTGTAGTCATCTCCAGGTCACTGATCCAACGGTTTCCAGAGAAAATGGCCAGCTTTAGATTTAGCGGAAGATGAGAATTTTCTTTGAGTACTTCCCGGTGCCTGCGCGGCATTTCAATTTCCGCAGTAATACTGAGGGGTTCGTTTGCAGGGACCTCATAGCGGTTCTCAGTGGGTGAGAAATTTAATTTGGCCAGGGAGATAAAACGGGGATCGGAACGGAATCCGACGGTCCCTAAAGGAGTTTGAAGAGAATCCTCCATCCGCGAAATATCATAAATGTCGAGGTGATAAATGTGAGTCCCGATGAGAGAATCTTCAACCGGCCAGTAATTATATTGGTTGCGATGTTCTTTGTAGAGATTCTGCGAGTAGGAAATGGTCCCGGAATAAAACCAATACTTTGATGCCCGCTGATAGGAATTGCTGAATACAACGGGCGAATTCCCGGTGCGTTCATTCATCTTCGCAGGCCATTCTTTCCAGGCGTGATACTTTTTGCGGATCGAGTCATTGGGGACCAGGTCCGCAACTGTTATGATTCGTGCCATCAAAACCACGAGAATACTCACCGGTAGCGTAAACCTAAGAGCTTGCAGCCATTTTTCCCGGGTAGCAATGAATTTACAGGAGAGGATGACCAGGGGTACCAGCACCGGTGCGGTCCAGTTCATTTCCACTTTTCCCCGGAAAGAGCTCAGGAGAAAGAAAACATAGATACCGGTGAGCGTAAACTTCAACGCGCGATCCATTTTATCCCTGGCGCGAAAAAGAAACGCGGCAGGGATAAGAATGAATCCCGCGACCGGGCCGGCGGCGAGTAGCTGACCCAGTACGTAATCAAGTGTATGAGAGATCTTATAAGGGTTGACGTTGCTTTCCAGGAGATGATAACGGAAGCTAACCCAGTTATGATCCATCTGCCAGATCAGGTGGGGCGTAAACAATAAAAGAGCGACCAGCCCGGCAATGTAAATGCGATAATTCACCAGTAACCGTAAATGAGAGAGGAGGGTAAACAACACAACAAGCCCCCCGTGGTATTTACTATATAACAACAAAGCGGCTGAAAAACCCAGCAAAACGGTTGTGACGGGATGGTTTTTTTCAAGGAACCTCTTATAGCAAAGAAAGAAGACTGCCGTAGCGAATATCAACGGCGTATCCGGCACGGCGAAAAAACCGGTGAGCTGCAGTACGGCGATGGAAAGGAGAACGAACTGGAAGACCATCCGGGGTTGATCCCGGAGCAGGATCCTTAAAATGAATAGCGTTAATATATGAAGAATAAAAGGAAAGAGCCTTACGCCAAATTCATTGGGAAAGATCGCGTAACCCGCTTTAACCAGGATCGCGATGAGAGGAGGATGATCGAAATAGCCCCAATCAGGATATTTACTGAAAACCCAGTAATAGGCCTCGTCATCCTGTAATTCCGTAAGCCGGGCCTGGAACAAACCCAGAAGGATCCATATTCCAAAAAAGATTTTTTCCTGGTGTCTGGAAAGGAGATCTGTGTGCCTGCTGCTCATTAAATGGTTAGTTTTTCGACAGCTTGGACCGCGGTTTGTACACGCTGTTCTTCCAGACCGGTGATCTCAGTCCAGGGTGTTTCCTGGTTGACCATAATATCCTTGTAAATATTGTAAAGGATCATCCGGGTTTGCAGGTCAGGGTATTCCCTCAACTCATCCGGGCTCCAGGGAAGTTCCGTGTTACAAAGAAGATAATGATCATATTGCCTGTCCACGATCTGGTCCAGGATGAAGCGGTGGCATTTTCCGAAAACAAACTCTGACCAGACCTTCATCACGTACATATTGGTATCGATGAACAGGAATTCTTTCCCAAGTGACCGGCTGATGTATTCTTCTTCAAGCTGCAACTGACCTTTGGCGATGATTAGCAGGTCGTCATATTGGTAGGAATTTCCTTTGGTCCCGAGGTATTCCCTTGCATATTCCGGGCACCACAAACAATCAAAATGGTTCGCCAGTCTTTCACAGAGAAAGGATTTCCCGGTGCTTTCGGGGCCCAGGACAACGATCTTTTTTAATCTGGAACCGATGATTGGCGAATTGATGCAACAAGTTAAGAACTTCGGTTAATTCGCCAACTCGAACCAACCGCGCGCCCGCGTTTTTTCGAGCATAGGGATCTTTCCATTGAGCTCAACGGCTTTGCCATAATTATCAAAGTAACCTTCTGAAACCACTGCGATATGACTGTTGCTATATAAGAAAACCGCCTTCTTATTTCGAAATTGCCGAAGATCCCTGAGTGTCAGGAAATGCGCCGCATTGGTTTTCCTCTTTAAACCCAGGAGGTGATGAATATGATGGGTGTTCATTCCTTCCTTGGTGAGAAGCTTGATCGCGTCTGTTTCGGTATATTCCTTATTGTTGAAACCGTGGACCAGGATGGAACGCACCATAATTGCGAAACAGAGATCCACGTAGTCTTTGATTTTTTCAAGCTGCGCGGCATCCTTTTTATTTTTGGCGCGCCGGAAATGGATCCTGTTTGACTTTCCCAAACGCTTCACATCTTTTTCCGAAATGGCGTGGATCATCCCGTTTCTAAGCGTGATGATCCAATGATCGTGATACATACGCTTTTTGAAGACGCGGTTCATTCCATATTGCAGGATGGCTGCCTTGATCAAAACGATGGCCACGCAATTATTATCCTTCTGTCCGAAGCTCTCGATGATGTATTTACCGGTCATACCGGGTAAATGGCGAATTTTAAGCCAATTTCGCGGAAGCGGCACGGATCCTTTTTCGCCACTCCCAAAGGCCCCAGAATGCCATAAAAAGGAGTACCAGGTAGTACACCGAGGTCACGACATAATTTTTGGCGAAATAAAGTGGAATGGACGCAACATTGGTTGCGATCCACCAGTACCAGTTTTCAAGCTTTTTCCTGGTCATCAGCCACATCCCGGTGAAAGCTGAGGCGGAAGCAAATGCATCAGCCCAGGGAATGGCGCCGGGTGCAAAGCTTTTTTGCATCCAGGAAAGTGCAGAGAAAATGACCAGGTAGCAGGTTAAAAAGAAACCAAGCTGGTAGGCCCACCATTTACGGTCGGACCTTGTTATATGAAGTTTAACCTGTTTTCGTTCATCCCGCCGGTTCCAGATGATCCAACCGTAAATGCTCATTATGGTATAGTAGACATTGACGGACGCTTCACCGTACAGGTCCCCTTTTATGGAGATCCAGATATACAAAACAGTATTGATGAGTCCCACCGGGTAAACGAGGATATTCTCTTTCCTGGAAAACCAGACACTGGCGATCCCTGAAACCACAGCAACATATTCGTACCAGGCGGTGTGGCGCAGGCCCTCGATGAAAGCGTCGAACATATTGATACGA
>CAMLEM010000105.1 GCA_946479005.1 uncultured Chitinophagaceae bacterium
CTTTATCCCCAGCTTTCAGATATCATCTTCCATTATCATAACATCGTCGCATTCAGGGAAAATAAAAAATACCTGCAGGAGCATTTCCCCAGGAAACTGACAGGCCTCCAAATGGAAAAGCTGAAGGTGCTTTATGAACAGGTGATCGAAGATGATGAACTGATGGAAGAACTGGAGGGCATCATTCATTTTTCAGCGGAACAAATGAGATCCACCATCCAAAGCGGAACGGGGATCTATGAATTTGTTGAAGAGAGCCTGGAGATCACTCCCGTGGGATTGCTTCCCCTTGATGCGCAGGAGGGTTATTTCTTCCTGAGCAATGGTGAACTGGGAAGGACCCGTGTTTACCAGTACCGGCTGTCCATTTTTGAAAAACACGATGAGCGGTTTCGCAGTATCAAAACTTCCTACGTTGATCACTGGACCCGGAGTATTTCTCATACTTATGAGCACATTAAGTCAGAGCTCATCAAAATAAGAAAGGAATTACCCAACCCGGCCGTTTATTCCATCGAAACCGAATTGAAATTCCCAGTGGAGGAAACCCTTCTCCCCATTGCCAAAAGAAGACTGGTCAAATTCATTTGTTCCGAAGCGGCTTAAACCCTGAGGATTGAATATCGAAAATTTGCATTCAAATCAATACCCAAGATCTTTCCCCTTCTCCACCGCCGGTATGCCATCCGTGATCCATCTTACGGGTGTTTCATTTTTCAAGATCCAGTCGAAGAACTGCTGCATCCTCACCTGGTAGTCGAGCATATCCTGTCGCTGGGTCAACCCGTGTCCCTGCCCGTTGTAATTGAACATCCAGACCTTCTTTCCCAGCCTCCTGAGCGCGGTAAATAATTCGATCCCCTGGTACCAGGGTACAGCGCCATCTGCATCATTATGCATGATCACCATCGGTGCGGTGACTTTGTCCAGGTGAAAGAGAGGGGAATTTTCTATGTAAAGATCCAGGTTCTCCCAGGGAGTGACACCCAGCCTTGACTGCGTTCTTTCGTATTGAAATTGCCGGCTCACACCGGATTCCCACCGGATCCCGCCATAGGCACTGGTCATATTGGCCACCGGGGCTCCTGCCCATACAGCTTTGAACAATTTCGTCATAGTGGCAAGCTGAGCGGCCTGGTAACCTCCCCAACTATGGCCCTGTATACCGATCCTTGTACTGTCCACAAACCCTTTTTTTACCAGCGCCCGAGACCCGCTTACCACGTAATTGTAAGCGCTTTTCCCCGGGTGCCCGACCTGGTAACGGATATCCGGGAGAAAGACCACATATCCCCGGCTTACAAAGAAAGGAATGTTCAGGGCGCTGCGTATGGGAGCCGGCTCCTTATAATCATAGAGGTCCTGGCTTAGTCGTTCATAGAAATAAACGATCATCGGGTATTTCTTCTTCGGATCGAAATTTTCAGGTTTGTAAACGATGCCCGTCGCATCCTTCCCATCATAGGCTTTCCAGTTCACCAGTTCCGCTGTCCCCCAGAGATACCGGGACTGCTGGGGATTGGTGGCTGAAAGTTTGTGCTCCTGTACCAGCAGGGGCATCTCACCATCGAGGTGATGATGGGTTTCATTCAAATCCCGGTCAAAGCTGGCCACATAAATATTTGGCGACTGTATGAAACTTTCCTTCAGGTATATCAGTTTACGCGGATTGTCCCGCGCCGCTTTCACCTCGCTGAACTGCATTTGTTGTTCCCCCGGAGCCAGGGCATAACAGTAACCATCACTCGAAAAAATCCGAAGTCCCCGCGTCTTGTTCACTTTGCTGGCGGTCCTGAATAGCAATGCTTCCCCGTGGCGGAAATATCTTTTTTCAGGGTCGAGATCCAGGTACCGGATCTCCACGTTATCCCTGCGGCCCATCCCCTTGGTGACATTGAGCGGGGATCTTTTCCCTTCCACATCGAGTTTCCATACATCATACATATCATACACATAAAGGGCGGAATCACCCTGCTGCCATCCCATCACTCCATAGTTATTGGCGAGGCCGGGGGAGTCGTGTTCTTCATTGAAGAGCGGGTAGGTTATCCCGTCGGAAATGCTTTTTGTTTTCCCGCCGGTCCAGGAATAATATTTCCTGGTCTTCCGGTCGTACCAGGCAAGGGCAGTACCCCCCGCGGAGGGATAGATGTTTCCGCTTATGTCACCGGCGATCTTCCTGGCTTCCCCGCTATTCACTTCTATGGCATACAGGTCTTTGAGGGTGATGCCCTCCCATTGCGATTCGATGCGCTTCCCCAGGTCGGTGATCCCCGCGAAATATTTACCTTCTCCCTCGTCGGTCATTATGACCTGGGGGATCTCGCGGGAACCCAGCTGCTGAATGGTTTGGTCCTGCGTGTTAAACACGGCAAGGTAATTCTGCTGCTGCGCTGCTCTTAGCCGGTTAGATTGCAACTGGGCGGTTTGCAGGTAGTCGTCATTGTAATGCCAGAGGTCAACCCTGGGTGTTTCAGCCTCGATTAGGCTGGTATCCCTGGGAAGAGGGTTGGGAGCCGTCCCAAAAAATAAACGGTTTCCCGAGCGGCTAAAGCTGGTGTTGCCGAATTCACTTACCGTGCTCCCCAATGGCATTCCCACGCTGTAACGATCAGCCACGGCACGGGCAGAATCCCAACCTTGTTTATAATACCAGAGCTTATAATACTTCACGGGATCCTTAGGCCTGGAATCTCTTTCTGCCACAAAGGCCAGCTGCTCTCCATCCCGGGAAAACGAAAAATTCCTGAAATCATTCCCCCCGCGCAGGATCGTAAGAAATATTTTTTTCTCGAGGTCATAAATGGAAACGGAGGGCTGCCCTAAAGGATCGTTGCTCTCCTTCCCCTGCCGGAGCAAGAGCTTGTTTCCCTTCTCGCTGAAAAGATAATCCAGCACATTACTGAAAACCTCATCATTTCCTGTATACAATGACCGTAGGATAAGATCGGTGCCGCCGGAAGCATTTTCATCACCTTCGGCGTCCGCAGCTTCATTCCGCAGCGGATCGTAAGCTTCACTCTCATCTTCGTCTTTGTTCTTCTTTGTCCTGTTTTTTTCTCGGGGCTCCCTGAGCAGTCGCTGGAGGGAATCGATCACGCGAAGCAGGCTATCGTTCCTTTTATCCACGGTGCCCGCTGCTTTTTTAACCGGTTCCTGCTTTTCTTTTTGATAAGCGAGCCAGCCATTCCCTTTGGCGGGAAGCCTGAAGTTCTTCAATGGCCCGTCTCTCCATACGCCCTCCTTTCCCAGCTCCACAATTCCCAGTGAGTCTTTAGGGAACTCCTCCGGTTTTTTCTTTTTGATCCTTGCTTCGCGGGTGTCTTTGAAGGGAGGCCGGATACGGAATACAAGGAAGCGGCCGTCATCGGTCAACTGCGGGCCATAGGCCCTCTCAATGATCTTCGTATATGCACCATCGTTAGAACGGATGTAAAGTTTTCCATCGCCCTGCTGGGGTTCAATGGTGTAAATCACCCAGAGGCCATCGTGGCTGATCAGCTTGTCGCCAATATGTTCCCAACCATCGTAAACAGAATGATCCAGGGGTTTCTTCTGACCCACGGAGGTCAGTGTCAGGAACAAGGCTGTGGAAAGAACGAGGAAAGGGCGTTTCATTGAAGGAAATTACAAACTGGCGCTTTCCCTGCCAAAACCCGGTTTCCTGCCCAGGATCAACCCATAGCCGGATAATTTTTTCCTGCGCGAAAGATATTGGTATTTGCAGGCATCTATGTTCATTCTCTGCATCCGGGTAGGTTTGGACCCCTTCAGCCACATCCATTTCAGGTAAAGGCGGGCCAGGAAATAAAAGCGATAAAGTCGCCGCGCAGAATGCGAGGTTTCAAGGGTGATGTCGCGGTAAGCACTCTCCGCAAACCCCGCAGCGGCCAGGTGTTCCAAAAAACGCTGCGGTGTTTCCAGGTAGTTCACCTGCCACCCGTCAAGCCATTTTCGGTTTATGGGATGATCATTGTTCTCAAACCGGGTAACCATCCCATCGGCAATGATCAGTCGCCCTCCTGGCTTCAGGATACGGAAGGCCTCTTTGACAAAAGCGGCTTTATCATCGGCATAACAGATGCTTTCGCAGCCCCATACCAGGTCGAAACTGTTATCTGGAAATTCCGTTTTCATATAGTTCATAACCCGGATATCAACCATTTTCTCAAGTCCCTTCTTATCTACATTCCTTTTTGCAAGTGCAGCCTGCCTTTCACTCAGCGTTATTCCCGTGACCCGGCAGCCAAACTGTTTTGCCAGGAAGATCGCCGATCCCCCCACCCCGCAACCGGCATCCAGCACCTTTTCGCCTTCCTTTATTCCCGCCATCTCTGCCATCACTTCATTCATTCTTCCCAGCGAGGCCCTGAAACTCCGGGCCTTCTCATCCCGGAACCCATAATGAATGGCCAGGCTATGATCCAGGTCCCAGGAATCCTTGTATGCATTTTCCGATTCCCTGTAATACTGCGCGATCCTGTGGTGGTATTCACTCTGCGCCATAACGAACGATTTTCTTTTCTCTGTTGATCAATATGAATACGTGGGCCAGGAGAGCTGCACCGATGAGGGCAAACCCTATATAGAACCAGCGGCTGAGGAATTCGTTTTCGCGGTAGACCACAAAAGCGAGCAGGATACCGTACACAGGCTCCAGGTTGAAAGTGAGGTTGACGGTAAAGGCAGACAGTCTTTTCAGTGCATAAGACGAGAACTGGAAGGCCACGACAGAACAGATCCAGGCCAGGAAGAGCATCCAGAGAAGATCTTCCCATCCCGGGATGAAATGGGGAGTGGGAAATTGCTGCAGGTAAAAAGGAAGCAGGATCGAAAGCACAAGGAATCCGCCTGTTTGTTGCCAGGTAAGCATTGTTTCCACGTTCACGCGCTTGAGGAATTCCCGGTTATATATCGGGAACAAGGCAGCGAGGATGGCTGATATCAGCCCGATGATGATGCCGGTTTTATACTGCGCGTCGAAATGAAAAATGATAGAGATGCCGGCAATGGTTACGATGCCCAGCAACAGTTCGACCAGGTTCAGCCTCTTCTTTAATATAAGGGGCTCAAAAAGGGCGGTGAAAAAACCAATGGCCGAGAAGCAAACCAGGGCTACGGATACATTGGCGTACTTGATCGAACCATAAAAGGTGACCCAGTGCATTGCTGCGATCACTCCCACGGCCCCGATCTTCAGGATATCCGGCAAAGGGATCTTCTTTATTTTTTTTGCAAGGGAAAAAAGCACCCACATCGTGAGCGCTGTGAACAAGAGCCGGTACCATACGATCATCCCTTCGTTCAGGGTGATCAGCCTTCCCAGGATCCCGGTGAAACCGGCAAGAAACACCGCGATGTGAAGCTGGAGAAAGGCCTTTTTCATCCGGCGAAAGATACGAAGCCTACAATTCCTGCACAGCCACTTCTACCTCATCATTCTTCACCCTCTTCCTGTAATTTTTAAAGAGGCTGCTCCATCGAAGCTTGAGTACGCCGAGTATCCCCTCCTTAACAATGCCCTTGTTCATCTTCGAACTGCCCTGCGTGCGATCCTGGAAGATGATTGGCACTTCTTTTACCCGGAAACCGAGCTTCCAGGCGGCAAATTTCATTTCGATCTGGAAAGCATATCCTACAAAGCGGATCTGGTCAAGATTGATGGTTTCCAGCACCTCTTTCTTATAGCACATAAAACCGGCTGTGGGATCCTTTACCGGCATCCAGGTGATCATCCGCGTGTAAAGCGAAGCACCCCGGGATAAGGCGATCCTGTTTCCCGGCCAGTTTACCACGCCACCTCCTTTTACGTAACGTGAACCTACGGCCAGGTCGGCCCCGTCTTTCCGGCAGGCATCGTAAAGCCGCACCAGGTCGGCCGGGTTATGCGAAAAATCCGCATCCATTTCAAAAATGAACTGGTAATCCCGGGCAATCGCCCATTTGAAACCGTGAATGTAGGCCGTACCCAGCCCTAATTTTCCTTTTCTCTCTTCGAGGAACAAAGAACCCGGGTAGGAAGGTTGTAACGCACGAACGATACCGGCCGTTCCATCAGGAGAACCATCATCGATCACCAGCACGTGAAAATCCTCGTTCATTTCAAAAATGGCAGTGAGGATCTTGCTGATATTCTCCTTCTCATTATAAGTTGGTATTACAACAAGCTTTTCCGGCATACACCCAGGCTAAGTACCGAATTTACGATATTACAAAAATCTGTTCCTGTTAAAATTGTTAACAGGGATCTCCCTATGATTTTTTGAGCATTGATCGGGTATAGATCTCAGTAAGTTTCTGTTTGGTGTGCTGGGGAAAATCTCCCTTCATCATCCAGTCGTAATACTGGGGCTCCGCTTTCAAAACTTCCGCTACCGGTCTTCCCTTGTATTTTCCAAAATTGAAAATCTCTACGCCATTGCCGTCAAATACAAACCTTCGCGCGAAATCCACGATCTGGTCCTCCCCGATCATTTTCAGGATGGACTCCACCGTGTTCCCCAGTTCAGGATATTTTTCAAGCTGGGCCTGCA
>CAMLEM010000106.1 GCA_946479005.1 uncultured Chitinophagaceae bacterium
ATTTCCGGGTTGATGAAGCTCAAACCCTCCTGCTGCCCGCTCCGGATGAGATAAGGGCGGAAGATCTCGAAATCGTTCACATAAATGAGATTCTCATCATAGCTGCCGCCCCGCACTGAATACTGCGAGGTAAGCTCGTTGTTGGATCCCACGAAGATCTTGATGAGGCTTTCTACTCCTGTGACCGCGGAAGGAAGATTCAGGATGGTCTTGGGATTGGGACGGATCAGGCCCGCTTCTCTACGTTCGCGCTGATCTGTTACGACCACTTCCTGGAGGGTTTCATTTCCTTTTTCCAGTCGGATGGTGATGGTTTCTTCTTCACCTTCATTGAGCAGGAAATTTCTTTGAACCGGTTTATGGCCGGCATAAGAAAAAATAAGTGCAAAGGCTTTCTCAGCATCGATGCGGATCCTGAAATAGCCGGAATCGTTAGTGGTCACTCCCCTGGATTGTCCCAACACCGTTACCGACGCGCCGCTGATGGCCGATTCGTTATCATCCACGACGAACCCGGATATGTGGGCATATTTTTTTTGAGCGAACAGGGACAGCGAAAAAACCAGGAACAGGATAAGCAGTATGGCGGGGCGGCTGGGTTTCATTTTCCGGCGGGATGAAGATACAAATTGTCAGAGTACAGAGAGAAGGGATTCAACGGCTGTTTTCCGGCAATACCCGGTAATATGCCGGCAACCCTGGTATTTTGTATATTCGAACAGGTGAAACAGGAGACAGAATTAGAAAAAGCATTTAAGGACGAAGGATATGCGGCGATCCCCTTTACGTTAAATGGAGCGGGTCACCCGACTACCATTTTTCAATACCAGCAACACGAGATTACTTTCCTGTTAGATACGGGAGCCGCGATTAATTTACTGGATTCTCAATTTGCCAGGGAGATCGGTCTCGACCTGGAGATAACTGAAGGGAAAGGGGCTGGTGCCGGAGGCCTCATTCACGAGATATGCAGCGTAGGCGCCATTTGTTTCCAATGCGAGGGCCTCCAGTTCCCTTTCGATCAGTTTCACACTATGGATTTTGAAACCTTACGTCAATCCCTGGAGGCAACAGGAAATACAGCCAGTTTCCAGGGGATCCTTGGATATGGCTTTTTTGAAATGACCAGGAGTTATATTGACTATGTGAACAGGAGGATCTACGTGAAACCCCCTTTGTAAAAAAACCAGGGAGAGGGGTAATGCAAACTTCACTGAAAATTACCCGGGTATGAGAAAAGTTGAAGTCACTATCAACATTGATACAAGCTGCAGGAATGTAATATCTGCGTTTACCGATCTTGAAATGCTCCGGGAATGGTGGAATGTGGAAAGGGGAATTATCGAAAAGAAGGCCGGCGGACTTTATACCCTGGCCTGGAGTATCAGTGATCTTGGTTTCGGTTTTGTTTCAACAGGAATAATAAAAGAGTATGAGCCGGATAGCCTGCTGGTGATTGAGAAACTGGTTTATTTAAATCCTGCCCGGTCATTCCTGGGGCCTATGAAACTGACTGCTCGCGCCAGTCCAAAAGGGGATTTCACCGAATTATATTTATGCCAGGATGGTTACCAGGAGGGTGGTGACTGGGATTGGTATTATGAGCAGGTCAGAACGGCCTGGCCGGGGGTTGCTGAGACCCTGAAAGCCTACCTGGAAAAAAGAACAAAGAAGATTAAGAATATTTAAAGGGGACTTAAAATTAATTATGGCAGAAAACAAATTGATCCGAATGGACAATGTGGGGATCGTGGTGGAATCACTGGATGAGAGCATCTCTTTTTTCGAAGAACTGGGCCTGAGACTGGAAGGAAAAGCGATCGTTGAAGGAGAGTGGGCGGGCCGGGTCACCGGTTTGGGAAACCAGGAAGTGGAGATCGCGATGATGGTAACACCCGATGGGAATAGCCGGCTGGAGCTTTCGAGATTCATCAAACCCTCTGTCGTCGCCGATCACCGTGAGGCGCCTGTGAATGCCCTTGGTTATTTGCGCGCGATGTTCACCGTTAGGGACATTGATGATACGGTTTCCCGGCTCGGAAAAAAGGGAGCGAAACTGGTTGGGGAAATAGTTAAATACGGAGAATTATACAAGCTATGTTATGTTCGCGGCCCTGAAGGCATCCTGGTCGGCCTGGCCGAACAGTTGACGGCAGAAAGAGACCCCTTAAAATAGGGTTGGGCAGCATTTCATTTTAGGCGTACCAACTTTCCCTTCCGTTTTACGATATTCTTGTAATCCCATTGGATCGTCTTTGATTTTTTTAACCAGCGTTTCAGGTCCCTGGGTTTTATTTCAGTGGCATCGTTATAAAAAATGGAAGCGTCTTTGAACTTCTTACCCCGCTCTGCAAGGGCGGCTTCATCGAAACCAGCCCCGCTCCAGAACATAAGACGGAGTCCTTTCTTTTGTTTACTGTAGCCCACGATCGGGTTCCCGTCAAGGAACCACACCGGGTGAGCGTGCCAGATCTTGCTTTCGGCCTTTGGCAATTCCTTATCAATATTTTCAGCAAGCAGTTCACAGGTCTCCCTGTCCCCTGCAGATTGGCTTTCATTATAAGCCTGGATGTCTTTGCTTATCATTTTTGTCTTTTACCTGGTGGATGTGGTTCCCCAGCCCCGGCCTATAATTTACTAATTTGCGGGTAAGGATCCAGGAAATGGCTCGACGATATTTGAAACCATTTTTCCAATTTACACCATAAAGACATCCAATGCGCAAACTGATTATGTGGAACCTCATCACCCTTGACGGTTATTTCGAGGGTGAAAAGAACTGGGACCTCTCCTTTCACGAACTCGTATGGGGAGAGGAACTCGAGAAGTTCAGTATTGAGCAACTCGACCGGGCTGATTATCTGGTATTCGGAAGGGTTACCTACCAGGGAATGGCCGATTATTGGAAGAATGAAAAAGGTGAGATCGCTGACCGGATGAACAGCATTTCAAAATTGGTATTATCCAGGGACCTGCCAACGGCAGACTGGAAGAATACCCGTATTCTCAGGGATGTTGAAGAGATCAGGAAATTAAAGGGAGAGGGAAGCGGGGATATGTATGTATTCGGTAGCGCCAACCTTTCGGAATCTCTCATCGCAGCCGATCTTTTTGATGAATACAGGATCTGTGTGGCGCCGGTTATCCTGGGGAAGGGCCGCCCGCTGTTCAAACCGGGGCAGGGATCAAAAAAACTGAACCTGCTTGGCGCTCAGCAGTTAAGAACAGGCGGTGCCGTTTTGAAATATTCTAAATAGGCGGGAAGACAAATAACAGGGGAACTATTTAGTTAGTTCTTTTGGTCGTGTTTAACCCAGATCAGTTTTGAAGTGTCATACCCGATCCCCTCTGCGATCCTGAGGTAATTGTCTTTGATCCCGTCAGGAATCGTTGTTTCCCCTCGACAGGATCCAGAGATATTTCAGGCTTTTTCCTGCCACCAGTGAATAACGATATCCTTCATCGATCGCGATCACATTATACCCGGAGTAAAAAGGCCCGAAAAAAGAAACTTTCAGCTCGGCCACGTTTTCATCGCCCCGGAATTTTGCTTTCCCTTCGGCATCCACCCATTTCTTCTTCACCGTATCATAACCCCGGTTAAGGACCTGGATTTTACCATCTTCCTTCAATGTATATTCCGCGGTAACATTATCCAGGTTGCGTTCGTATTTGAAATCAAGCCTGGCGATCTCATACCATTTTCCCAGGTATTTTGACTTATCGAAAGGCTGCACGGCTACGGCACCGGGAGGAATGCTTTTACAGGAGAAATGGAAGATCATTAACCCCAAAATTATTATTCGAACCGCGAGATTTTTCATATTGTTTTATACCAGGTCCGACAGAGATCATCTTTTTTTTTGGTAAAACGATGTACCTTTCGCTGCAAATTTTTTTACCAATTCAAAGGTTGCTATTAAGTTACTCCATATTCTGCAGACCACAAAAACCAGCAAGGAAGGGGAAAAACATTAATGGAAAAACGAAGAATGGGAGTTTTTTTTGATTGAAAAGGACCATTAAATATTACCGGATCATCTGGCTGAAGCACGATCTCCCGGCCGGACTTTCCGTTTTTCTTGTCGCCCTTCCCCTCTGCCTGGGTATTGCACTCGCTTCCGGCGCACCCGTTTATTCAGGCATTCTTTCAGGAATTATTGGCGGAATACTTGTTTCACTGGTAAGCGGTTCACAGCTGGCAGTATCCGGCCCTGCCGCAGGCCTAACCACCGTGGTAGCCGCCTCTATCGTTTCACTCGGTGATTTTAAGGTCTTCCTCCTTGCCGTGATCGTCGCGGGCCTGTTCCAGCTATTTCTGGGGATCCTGAAGCTGGGCGGCATCGCGTATTATTTTCCTTCGGCAGTGATCAAGGGAATGCTTGCAGCCATCGGGATCATCCTGATCTCAAAACAGATCCCGCTGGCCCTGGGATATGATCAACCCGATTTCTGGACCTCCGGGTTTCTCAATCTTTTTTCTACTGAGAATTTTTTGGGAAACCTGAAGCATTTCAATCATCATATCACTACGGCAGCCGTACTTATCACGGCCATCTCGCTGGCCCTTTTCATCCTTCTCCAGCATCCTGTCGCAAAAAGATTCAGGATCCTGCCCGCTCCCCTGCTGGTAGTGGTTATGGGGATCCTCATCAATGAGGGTTTAAAGCTGGTTCCCGGCATCGGTTTTACTCCCACCCAGCTGGTAAGCATACCCGATGATGTCTTTAAAAATATCTCCCTGCCGGATCTTTCCCAGCTTTTCAGCCGTTCAGCGATCTGGAAAGACGGATTGGTCATTGGGCTCCTCGCCACGCTTGAAACGCTGCTCTGCGTGGAGGCTATGGATAAGCTTGACAAACGCAACAGGATCACTCCGGTTAACCGGGAATTGGTAGCCCAGGGGGTGGGAAACATCACCTGCGGGATGTTGGGTGCCATCCCCATTACGGCGGTTGTTGTCAGGGGCGCGGCGAATGTGGATGCGGGCGCAAGGACTCGGCTGTCTTCGTTCACCCACGGACTTTTCCTTTTTCTAGCGGTATTACTGGTGCCCTTTCTACTGAATAAGATCCCTTATGCTTCCTTGGCGGCAATTCTGATCATCACGGGGTATAATCTCACCAAACCAAAACTTTACCGCAATATGTGGAGCCTGGGCTGGAAACAATTCATTCCCTTTATGATCACCATTTTCGTGATCCTGGCCACCGACCTGCTGATCGGGGTCAGCATCGGGCTGCTGATATCTGTTTATTTCATTGTAAGGAATAATTTCAAGGCGGAATACAGGATCACAAAAACCGTGGTGGGAGGGATCGAAACTTATTTGATCAGGCTGAACAGCAACGTGACCTTCCTGAATAAAGTGAACCTCCGGAAAGCCCTGGACCAGATCCCAGAGTACAGTTCGCTGACAATCGATGGGAGTGAATGTAATTTTATCGATTACGACATCCTCGAGATCATCAGCGAATTTGATAACAAGGCAAAGGACAGGCACATAGAACTCTTCTTAAAAGGAATTGAAAAAGTGAATGTGACGGCCGTACATTGACCGGGCTCCTCATTCAACTTTCGGTTAGGTACAATTCATCAGCCATTTCCTGCAATTCATACTTCTTAGGCTCCAAAACCGTGAAGCCCGCCTCTATTTTTGACTTCCAAATCAACTGATTATGTCATCACAGCTACTCAACCAGGATTCGGTTTACGCCACCTGCCGTAATTGCGGCGAGTTCATCGAGAAAAGATTCTGCTCGCACTGCGGCCAGAAACTGGATGAGCACAGGATCCATCTTCGCTCACTGCTGCACGATATTCCCCACGCGATCTTCCACGTGGACCACGGTTTCTTTTTTAACGTAGTGCAGCTTTTCAAAAGGCCGGGAGGCGCGATCCGGGATTACCTGGCGGGAAGAAGGAAACCCTTCTTTCATCCCATCACTTACCTCGCGATTTTGCTCGTGCTGAACCTTTTTGCAGTAAAAGTGACGGATCTCCATTATTATGATGAGGCCGAGTTATTACGAATGTCAGTTGATGAAGTGGCATTTATCAAGGAATATGACGCCTCCCAGTGGTGGTTTCTCGAACACACCTATCTCTATATGCTGGTGGCCATTCCCATCGGCGCAATTTTCTGCTACGGTTTTTTCCGGCTGTTCCGCATCCGGTTCAATTTTGCTGAGAATGCCATCATCCTGATGTTCATCATCGCGCAGGGAGT
The DNA here is from genome assembly GCA_946479005.1 of uncultured Chitinophagaceae bacterium. The sequence goes on from CAMLEM010000106.1 coordinate 6,230, forward strand.
GCTGATACAATCAGTGCTCTACCTGGCCACCGGCTGGGTAAAGAACGGGGAATTCATCCGCACCGTGGAAATGGTGAACCTCGTTTTGATGCTTTCCTATGCCACTTATGCGACTTATAAATTCATCGGTCCTGATAAAAGAAAAATCGGGGCCCTGGTCTCCTCTTTTTTCGCGGGGTTGATGATGCTGGGGATAATGCTGGGTTCAGCGTACCTGCTGATGTATGTAAGTAAATC
>CAMLEM010000107.1 GCA_946479005.1 uncultured Chitinophagaceae bacterium
ATCACCCTCGAAATGAAACTGGACAAAATGGGTGGGATTTTCGACCTGTTCAGGCGGGGTACCGTGAAAGGCCAGGGCTGCCCCCGCTTCTGACGAACATTTCGGCCTCATATTTGTGCATTGGGATTCGAACCTATACTTATGAACCGGAATCCCATACTACCCCTGCTCCTTTTATTTTCTTTTGTTTCGAACTCCCAGGGAATCCAGGTCGGCGTATTCGCCGGGCTGTCTTCTTATAACGGTGACCTGACGGATAAGATCTTTCCGCGACAAACCAGGAGTGCGGCGTTTTCCCTTACAGGGACCTATGAATTCACGGATCATATTTTTGCCCGGGCATCATTTACTTACACTGAGCTCGGTGCCGCGGACAGGTTTACCGATGATCCGGAACTGCAGGCCCGAAATCTTTCTTTCGAGACCAGGATCTTTGAATTTGCCTTGCAGGGACAGTACGACCTGTTCAGCCTTTATGAAAAAAGGCTTACGCCTTATGCAATGGCGGGTGTGGCTGCCTTTCATTTCAATCCCTTCGTTTATTATACGGGGAAGGAAAAAGTTTTCCTGCAGCCGTTGGGTACAGAGGGCCAGGGGCTGGACGGTTATGGTACAAAATATAATCGCCTCCAGTTTGCGATCCCGCTTGGAGCTGGCGTGAAGTACGCAATCTCTGACAAGATCACACTGGGACTTGAAGGTCACGTCAGAAAAACTTTCACCGATTATCTTGATGATGTAAGCACCGATTATGCGGATGTTAACCTGCTCCTGGCAGGGAACGGGCAGACCGCTGTGGATCTTTCCTATCGCGGCGACGAACTGTCAAATGGAAGTCCGGTCTATCCTTCCGGGGCACAGCGCGGAAGCCCGAAGGCAAAGGACATATATTATTTCGCAGGCCTGCATCTTACCTGGAAAATAGGAGATGGGCGCTTTTCAGGAGGACGTGGTAGTAAGTTCGGTTGCCCTCCCGCCATCAATTAGAATTCCCCCAAACGCTTGTCGTAACTTTGCAGCGCCGTCAATAAAAACGAACGGCAGCAGAAATGGCCTGGAAGGATCAACGACAATTCATTGAAGCCCTGGACCAAGCAGGAGAGCTACTTCGCGTTAAAGCTTATGTGGATCCGCGCCTGGAAATGGCCGAGATAACGGATCGCATCAGCAAATCCGGCAACGGTGGGAAGGCCATCCTTTTTGAAAATACGGGCTATGATTTCCCTGTGCTGATGAATGCCTATGGCAGTGAGCGTAGGATCTGCCTGGCACTGGGTGTAGAGAAACTGGATGATGTGGCCCGGGAGATCGAAGATCTTTTTCATCTTCTCGCCTCTCCAAAGGAAGGGATCCTGGACAAATTGAAACTCCTTCCCAAACTCGGTCAGTTCGCGAGCTGGATGCCCAAAGTGAAAAAAGGGAAAGGAGAATGCCAGGAGATCGTGATGACAGAACCGGATATCACCAGGCTCCCGGTGATCACCTGCTGGCCAAAAGATGGCGGACCCTTTGTAACCCTTCCCATCATTCATACAAAAGATCCCAATACCCATTCACGTAATGTAGGTATGTACAGGATGCAGGTATTCGGGCCCACCCTTACGGGAATGCACTGGCACAAGCACAAGGTTTCCGCGAAACATTTTTCTGAATACAGGAAACTCGGAAAAAGAATGCCGGTGGCCGTGGCACTGGGAGGAGACCCCGTTTATGCCTATTCAGCAACCGCTCCCTTGCCGGAGAACGTGGATGAATATATGCTCGCCGGTTTCCTTCGGAAAAAGAAGGTGGAACTGGTGAACTGCCTTACACAACCTGATGTACAGGTGCCGGCCGATGCGGACTTTGTGATCGAAGGATACGTTGACCCCGATGATGAGCTGATCTGGGAAGGGCCATTTGGAGATCATACCGGTTATTATTCCCTGCCTGATTTTTATCCCAGGTTCCATATTACGGCGATCACCCACCGCAGGAACCCGGTGTACCCCGCTACCATCGTTGGCATTCCTCCCCAGGAAGATGCCTGGCTGGGCAAGGCTACCGAAAGGATCTTCCTGGCGCCAATCAAGATGACACTCGTACCGGAGATCATCGATATGGATATGCCGGTGGAAGGCGTTTTCCATAACCTTGTTATCTCCCAGATAAGAAAAGATTATGCGGGGCAGGGACAGAAGGTGATGAACGCAATGTGGGGCGCAGGACAAATGATGTTCAATAAGATCCTTGTGCTGACCGACGAAGGGGTGAAGATCCAGGATTATGAAGCGCTCGCCCGTTATGTATTCAGCAATCTCGACCCTTCCTCTGACATCTATTTCTCCACCGGTCCGATGGATGTGCTGGATCATAGTTGCAGTAAACTGGGCTTCGGGGGAAAGATGTGCATTGATGGCACCTCGCGGTTTGAAGAAGAAAAGGATGCCCGTTATGATCAAGGAAATTCAGGCAGCATCTCGATTGAACAGATCAGGGCCTCCCTGGAAACCATTAGCGATGTTTCGGGCGTGAACCTTGAACTTATGAAGAAAGGTATTCCCTGTGTGATCGTTGGAGTGAAAAAAAGCAGGAGGGGACAGGTGCGCGAGCTGCACGAAAAACTTTTTGCATTCCCTGCTTTCGATCCGGTGAAGATGATCCTTTACGTGGAACACACTGTGGATGTGAATGATCTTGCCACTGCGCTCTGGAGATTTTGCAATAACCTCGATCCCAAAAGAGATCATCACCTGGTGAAAAAAGAAAAGAACGGCAACTATCTTGCCTGTATGGGATTCGATGGCACCCGGAAAACCAAAGAGCTGGATGATTTTCAGCGCGACTGGCCAAACATCATCGTGGCCGACGAAGCGACGATCAGGGCGGTGGATGAAAAATGGGGACAGCTGGCTATCGGCCCCTTCATTCCGTCCCCTTCACTAAAATTCAGGTCACAGCTTTACGGGGAAGAAGCCGTAGTAAATTCATAAATGAGAACCGGAGACATAAATATCCTGATGACCGGTGCCGGTGCTCCCGGCGCGGCGGGCATTTTGAAATGCCTGGGGAAAGAAACATCGTTCAATGTTTTCACTGCAGATGCAGACCCGGATGCCCTGGGTCAACACCTTTCAAAGGATTTTTCCGTTGTGCCCCCGGGTGATGATCCAAATTTCATTCCCGCAATCCTCGATACCTGCAGGAAGAAGAACATTCATATAGTTATGCCGTTAGTGACCCGGGAACTGTTGCCGCTCGCCGTTCACCGGGAGGAGCTGGAGTTTGCCGGAGCAAAGGTGCTGGTGTCACCGGCCGAATCAATTGGGATCGCATTGGATAAGGGGAGGACCTACCAATTCCTCGAGTGGCGGGGGATACCTGTGCCGGGTTACCGTATCATTGCCGGCTCTGGTGAACTGGAACCTGCCTGCCTTGATCTAGGTTACCCCGAAAGACCCGTGGTGATCAAACCCTGCCTTTCAAATGGAAGCCGGGGATTCCGTGTCATCAGTGAGAAGATCGACAGGCTGGACCAGTTCCTGAACCAAAAACCTGGAAATTTCCCTCTATCACTCGCGGAAATAAAACAGGTCCTCGGAAAAGCTGCACTACCCGAATTGCTGATCAGTGAATATCTCCCGGGGGATGAGTATTCGGTGGATTGTCTCTGCCGCAACGGGGAAGCATTATTGATCCTTCCCCGAAGAAGAATAAAAATGATCAATGGGATCAGTGTAAAGGGGGAGTTCATCCAGGATGAACAGATCATAAATTATTGTCATTCCATCATCCGGGAACTGCGGCTTCACGGGAATGTCGGGTTCCAGGTAAAAGCTAATGAACGAGGTCAATATCTGCTGCTGGAGATCAATCCCAGGGTCCAGGGTTCCATCTCAGCGGCATTGGGAGCCGGGGTGAACCTCCCGGCCCTGGCGGTGCGCTCTGAACTGGGCCTATCTTTCGGGGAAACCGAACTCCGGGTCAAATGGGGAACGAGATTCGCAAGATACTGGCAGGAAGTGTTTTACTGAACTTGCAGCGACCCTCGAATTCCTGGCGTCTTTGATTTAACTTAACATCGATGAAACAATTCACGACCGCTTTTTTTGCCGCATTCATAACCGTGGCTTCCCTGGGGCAGGGAAAGACCGAGAACACCCTCCTTTGGAAGATCACGGGGCCGGGCCTGGATAAACCTTCTTACCTCTTCGGAACCATACACGTGATCTGTAAGGAAGATGCTGTGATCAGCCCGAACCTGCTCAAAGCCATCCGCGATTGCGAGGAGGTTTATTTCGAAGTGGATATGGATAATATGTTCGAGATGGTGCTGGCCGTCCGGAAAATGAGAATGAAGGGAGACACAACACTAAAAGACCTTTTGCCCGAGAATGATTACGAAACAGTCCGCGAATATTTCGCTTCCAAAAAATCAATGCTTCCCTTTTCCGTGCTGGAGACCTACAAACCCATCCTTGCCGCCTCGATGCTTGAGGCCAATAATATGGGATGTGAAAGCACGGCGATGGAGCAACTGATAATGATGGAAGCAAATATCTATGAGAAGGAGATCAAAGGACTGGAATCCCTCACTTACCAGGCTTCGATGCTCGACAGCATACCCTATAAATACCAGGCAGAGCAGCTTGTTGAACATATCAATCGCATCAACAAAGGGGAAGCCTCTCCCGATGAGCCCAATGAGATGTTTGACGCCTACAAGGCGCAGGACCTTGAGCGCCTTGAGAAGCTCCTGATGAGCAGCGATGCCGGCATCGCATCCTTTGCCGAGATAATGCTGTACAATCGCAACCGTAACTGGGTGGAGAAGCTGAAGGGTATCCTGGGTAAGAGACCAGTGCTGGTCGCCGTAGGGGCAGGCCATCTTCCCGGGGAAAATGGCGTCATCAGCCTTTTGCGTAAAGCCGGGTACACGCTAACACCCGTGGTGAACGATATGCGGTCGGTCAAAGAGATCTGATCTCTTTAATAAATACATTCATTAATGTAAAATGCTTATGAGAACGATTTGTTTATTCTTTCTTTGTTCCTTTTTCTTCATTCCTTCCACATCCTCAGCCCAGCCCCGCGCCAGCTTTGATTCCATTTGGGTGGATTACGATGTGGAAGAAGATGGAATGAGGGGAATGCGCATCCACCTGAGCTTCTCCACGACAGGGATGAAGGAAATGGATGCTTACGTCGCTATCTATTTTGAATATAACGACGAGATAGCAGGATACTTAAAAGACAAGAATTCCCAGTACTCCAGTTCCGAAGGGGATGTGGCGGTTTATCGCGCCATTCGCCCGGCCTATGACCCCGCGGTGTATAAGGATCTTCAGGTATTTATGCCTTATAGCGAACTCGACCTGGAGCCTGGCGTATATGATCTTACGATGGATGCCAAGATCATCTACAAGGCGGGAGGTGTGATCTCCCGGCTGACTTATCACGATTTTGAGTACACAAAGCCCGGCAGCCCTGCAGACGCGGTCTCAGAAAACAAAGCGGTGGTGGAATTCGAAAAGCTGTGGGTGGATTATGACGTTACGGAAGCAGGGGAGAAGGGGATGCGTATCCACGTCAATTTCTCCATAAAGAATATGAAGAACGTGGATGGTTATGTCGCTATTTACTTTGAAAAGAAAAATGGCGAAAAGATCCTGTCTTCATACCAGGATTATAAAAGCAGGAGCGGGCAACTCGCCCTATACCGGAGCATCAAGCCTGCTTATGATGAGGCGGTGTACAAGGACCTGCAGCTCTTTATGCAAAGATCGACATTCCCAAAGGACGCCACGACCTTAAAATGGATGTGGATATCATACTTAAGAATGGAGATATGGTCAGTCACCTGAAAGACCACGAATTCTGGTTCGAAAGATAAAAAAGAAGGGGCGTCGTTTGACTCCCCTGAATTTATTTCCCGGTTCAGAACTGTTCCAGCACGGAGAACATAAAATCACCTTCGATCTTCGCGTTCTCATCGCTGTCACTTCCGTGGATCGCGTTCTCACCCACGGAAGCTGCGTATAATTTGCGGATCGTGTTCGGTTCTGCCTTGGCCGGGTCGGTAGCGCCGATCAGCTTGCGGAAATCTTCCACGGCATTTTCTTTTTCGAGGATGGCGGCAATGATGGGGCCCTCGCACATAAACGACACCAGGTCTTTATAAAAAGGGCGTTCCTTGTGGATCGCGTAAAACTCGCCCGCTTTCTCGGGGGTCAGCTTGGTCATTTTCAGGGCCCGGATATTATAGCCTTCCTGCAGGATGCGGTCGAGACTGGCGCCGGGCAAGGCCAACAGATGGTGGTTCACCCGCT
>CAMLEM010000108.1 GCA_946479005.1 uncultured Chitinophagaceae bacterium
CGGGTCTTTCGGATGAAGACTGGAAGGAAAATGTAACACGGTTGGTGGCTTCAGGTGTTCAGCATATCTCCTGTTATGCCCTTACCGTGGAATCAAATACTCCACTGGCAAAGATGATCCGTGAAAAAAGATCAGCTGACACCGAGCAGGAAGCGCAGGCCAGGCAATTCCTGCTACTGATGGATTGGCTGAGGGAAGAAGGTTTTGAACATTACGAGATCTCCAATTTCTCCCGTCCCGGCTTCCGCAGCCGGCATAACAGCGCCTACTGGTCAATCGGGCCTGACGGGAGCGGTAAAAAATACCTCGGGATCGGGCCTTCCGCTCATTCCTATGATGGAAGCTCGCGGCAATGGAATGTGGCCAACAACCAGCAATACATACGTTCCCTGCGATCAGGAACCATTCCGGCGACGCGGGAAGACCTTGCCCCCGTGCAAAGGAAAAATGAATACCTGATGACAGCACTGCGCACGATGGAAGGTATCGAGCTGTTACGGCTCGAAGAAAATGAACAAGAAAGGCTCAGAAAACTCTCTTCGCCCTATGCGGAGAAAGGTTATCTAAGGCTGGAAGCCAACAGGATCCGGCTCACTGATCGGGGAAAACTTTTCGCCGATGGAATTGCGGCTGATTTGTTTGAGTAATTTTATCCCTGAAACCATCTTCGCCACCAATGACCCTGACCCTTTTTTTCCAGGTATTGTTCCTGATAGCCTCCGTGATCGTGATCGTTCTCAATATCGGTGAATATAACAAATGGCAGGAAGCGAGAAAGGAAGGAAGCGTTCGGCCTTACCCGATGAAATGGTTCAACTTCACACTCACTTCGCTCGTGGCGGTGGGTTGTTTGTTAAATATTATTGTGGGATGGATCGTTAAATAATTCCGGATTCCGGATTTGGGATTTGGGATTTCTGATACCCGGAAGACCCAAAACGGTATCGTTGCACTTTGTAATAAGACCTGATTTTTCATTCTGGTTTTGGTAACTGCCAAATCTTTATATGTATATCGGGTTTCGGAAATCCCAAATCCCAAATCCGGAATCCCAAATCCGGAATCAAGAATGTTTTTGTTGCCAGAGATCATACAAATGCTTGCCGGCAAGGCAAAGCAGCATGATCAAAATGGCTGCAGGGGCAAAACCGTGGTACGAAAGCGGCATAGGGTAAAATTTTAATATTCCGGAATCCAAAATCCCAAGTCCATTATTTCAATTATCAGACCAATACCTGTTCGATGCGTTTAAAGCCTTCCGAGGGTTTAACATCTTCCCATAGTACTTTATAGATAGTTTCGGCGATGGGAATGGCTGCATCCACGGTCTTATTTATATTGTAAATGCATTTGGAAGCATTATAACCCTCTGCTATCATATTCATTTCGTGGCGGGCAGTGCTTACGGAATGACCCCTGCCGATCAAACTTCCAAAGGTGCGGTTGCGGCTGTAGAGGGAATAACAGGTAACCAGCAGGTCGCCCAGGTAAACCGAGGCGGCGTAATTGGGAGTTTTACGATGGGTCACCGGGTCTTGCCCTTCGTGCACACCCACGGTAATGTGTTCAGCGCCTGATCTCCTGAGAAAGCTGGCCATCTCATCCGCGGCAGTGGCAATGTAAACGCTGAGGAAATTATCGCCATAGTCGAGGCCGTGGGCGATTCCGGCGCCGAGTGCATAGATATTTTTCATCACCGCCGCATACTGCACCCCAAGGATGTCGTGATTGATGATGGTACTGATATAATCCGTCGCGAAATGAGTGGCGATCTCTGAGGAGGCCCCGATATCGGTGCCCGAAAAGGTCAGGTAGGAAAGTTTTTCCACAGCCACCTCTTCAGCGTGGCAGGGACCCAGCACCGCAAAATAATCCTTGAGCAGGACGCCAAATTTTTCGTGCAGGTAATGGTTCAGGAGGATGTCCTTCCCCGGCAACAGGCCCTTGACCGCGGAAACGATCTTCTTGTTCACCAGGTCAGAAGGATCTAATGATGACAAGACAATCTCGATGTAGGCCGAGGGAATGGCAATCACCAGCACATCTGAGTCCTTAACCACTTTTGCCAGGTCGGAAGAAGGGTTCAGCAGCCGCTTGTCAAATCTCGCAGAACTGAGATAATTGGGATTAAACCCCCTTGTGACAAGGTGATCGATGATCTTTTCATTGCGGATCCACCAGTTAATGGAATGCCTGGTGTCTGTCAGGATCTTCGCCAGGGCTGTAGCCCAGCTGCCGCTGCCAATGATGCCAAATACCGGGGGTTGATTCGTAAGGTCCAATTTGAATTTCTTAATTATCGAAAAGTTCCTCTTTCGGGACCACTTTAACCTCACTTCCATCCTTCAATATCCGGCTCACTGCGGAGTAAGGACCACTGATCACCTCCTCCCCGGGCTGAAGGCCGTTTAATATCTCTATATAGTTCAGGTCCTGGATACCGGTTTGCACGATCCTTCTCTTCACAGTGCCGTCCTTCTGCAAAACAAATACCACCAGTTCGAGCTCATCGCTGGTTTGTACCGGCATCCCGGCTTCCTCTTCATCATCCGCGGATTTTTTCTCCCCAACAGTCTCATCACTTCCCTTCACCCTCGCATTCACTGCGCCGATGGGCACTGTGAGCACATTATCTACCCGCTTGGTTTTGATATCGGCACTCGCGTTCATACCGGGGCGGAAAGGAAAGGTCTTCCCTGCAAGGTCCTTATAAGACTCCTTGTCGAGCCGGATGCGTATCTCGTAATTGGTCACATCATTTGTTCCCAGGGCCGCTGCCGTGGTCTTGGTGCTGCTGGCGATCTTGGTCACCACGCCCCTGAACTTCCGGTTGCTGTACGCATCCACGCTGATGTCGGCTGAATCGCCGATGCTGATCTTCACAATGTCATTTTCCCCTACGTCAACGCGCACTTCAAGCACCGACATATCGGCTACGGTCATCATTTCGGTTCCCACATTGAAAGTACTTCCGGCCACGCTCTCTCCTTTTTTCACTTTGAGCGAGGAGATCACTCCATTCATTGGCGCCACGATGGTGGTCCTGCCCAGGTCCTTATTCGCCCTGCTCAACCCCGTTTGCGTGGATTGAACATTGGCCTGCAGGCTGCGAACATTTTGTTTGGCAGCATTATAATTCGCTTCGGCCGTGCGATAGCTCATTTCATATTGTTCAAGCTCGGCACGGGAGATCACATTCTGCTCAAATAATTTCCGGTTGCGCTCAAGGGTTGTTTTGGCCTGGTCCATAGTAGCTTCGAGGGCCACCAGGGCTGCCTTGCTGTTCTCCACGGTGGCCACCGACTGGTTCACTCTTGAAGCGGCTTCATCCCTTTGCAGGGCATAGATATCCGCATAGATCCTGGCGAGCACCTCCCCCTTTCTTACACTGTCGCCCTCTTCCACATTCAATTCAGTGATCTGCCCGGAGATGTCGGGACTGATCTTCACTTCGATCTCTGGGTAGATCTTACCGCTGGCATTCACCGTTTCAATGATGGTGCGGCGGGTGACCTTTTCGGTGGATACTTTCTGGACGGAGTCCCCTTTTCCTCCTACCATCTTCATAACAATGAAAATGACCAGCAGTGAGCCGAGTACAATGAGGAACCATTTAAGTCGCTTGTTCATATTTTTTGTTTAGTCCGGACCTGTAATTTTTTCTTCTCACAGTTTCAATCCCTGCCCTTTATAGAATTCCAGCAATTTCATCTTGAATACATAATCGAACTGCGAGAGCAGCAGATTGCTTTTTGCCTGGGCAAGGGTTGTCTGGGTGGTGATCAGTTCATAGGTGGACAATAAGCCCACTTCATACCTTTTGACGGCAAAATCATAGGCTTTCTGCGCGGTTTCCACGGCCTTCCTGTTCGCGTTAAATTTCTGCAGGGCCGCTACCGCATCATTATAAGCAGTATATATATCCTGTTTCAGCGTAAAGCTGTTCATCTCCTGGACAAGCTCGGCACTTTTAACATTCAGTTTGGCGCGGTTCCAGTTGGCACGCAGGGTTCCCCCGTTGAAGATCGGCACCGAGATCCCGAGCCCGATGGATTGCCTGAAATTCTGATTGAGCTGATCGAAATAAGAGAAGGAGCCGATCACGGGCTGATCAAATGGTTCAATAGAGTAGACCGTATAGGGTGTTCCGCCTACAGTGACCGTTCCAATCGGGGGCGTGAACTGGATCACATCTGTAACCTTTTTTGAACGATTATTGAATGTGGTGCCCAGGCTTCCAAATAAGGTTAAGGTAGGATACATCGCCCCCCTCGCCGCCTCGACATATTTTTTTGTCGCCATCACATTGAGGCTATCCACCAGTTGCTGTGGCATCGCGGAGATCGCCAAACGATAAACATTATCGGGCTGGAGATCGGCCAGGCTTTCCACGGGGATAAGTTCCACCGGGGGCGTCACGATCTCAAAAGGAAGCGCGGGGTCGAGATTGAGCAGTGCTTTCAACTGAAGCAGGAACTGGCTGGCGCCTGTTTCCGCGGCTACGAGGTTGGCACTATCCGTGGCAAGCTGTGCTTCGAGGTTCGCGGCGCTCAACTCGGGCAATTTCCCTACATCCACCTGCTTCCTGGTCGCTTCAAGCTGCGAGGAGGTTTGCGCGATCAGGGTGCGGGTAAGATTGGCCTGCTCCTTAGCCAGCAATACCTGCAGGTAGGCAATCGCAACATTTAAGGCAATATCATTTTTTGCTTTTTCAAAACCCGCCTGGTTTGCCCTCACCTCCAGCTCCCTCCCAGCGATCGTATTCTTCTTCGAGAACCAGTTGAAAATATCCACGCCTGCCTGTAAAGAATGATTATTGAAAAGGTAGCCCTGCGTGATCAGGTCGAAGGTGGTGGGATCCTGGTTCCGTCCTGAACTATAGCCCAGGTTGGTGCTGTATTGCACCGAACCATACTGTGACTGCTTCGCCTGGTGAAGCTCGAGTTCCGCGAAACGCACCTGCAGATCTGCCTGCCGGACAGAGATATTATGCTCAAGCGCATACTCTACTGTCCGCCTCAGGTCCCATTTTTCCTGTGCCGTTCCGGGCAGGATGCTCAGCAGGAGAACCCCCAGCAACATTAACGAGCGGGTACAATTCATCATTGGACAAAAATAAAACATCGAACAACGGGATTTCAAAGTTTGATCAGATTTTATCAAGTGCCTGACGGAGATCATCTGCCAGCATCCCCGGTTCTTCAAGACCGGTATAAACACGCACATAGCGGTGTTCGGGGTTGATGGCATCAAACTCAGCAGGTTTCAGTCCTGCAGCCTTCGGGATCACCAGGCTTTCGTGCCCGCCCCAGCTCACTGCCATCAGGAAATATTTTAGCGACTCGCAGAATCTTTCGATCGCTTCGATCTTCCGGGTGTTCAAAACCAGCGTAAACAAACCACAGGCACCGCTCATCTGTTTTTTGGCCAGCTCATATTGGGGGAACCCCGGATCAAAAGGAAAAATGACCCCTTCAACGGCAGGATGTTCCCTGGTCGCCCGGATGACTTGTTGCGTGGTGTCACTGATCCTTTCGAGCCTCGAAGGGAGTGTCCGCAAGCCTCTCAGTAAAAGCCAGGCATTAAAAGGCTGGATGCCGCTACCGATATTAAGATACTCACTGTCGAAGATCTTTTTGATCATTGAATGAGATGCGCTGAGCACACCGCCCAGGGTATCGCTATGCCCCCCGATGTATTTAGTGGCTGTTTGAACGGAAATATCGATACCCATCGGGATCGGTCGCTGGTAAAGCGGCGTACAGTAGCTGTTATCGATCATTGTCACGATCTTCCGGCTTCTTGCGAGGGCTGCCACCTTTTCAATGTCCTGGATCGCGAAGTCCCAGCTATTGGGAGATTCCAGGTAAAAGAACCGTGTATTCCTTTTGATCGCTTTTTCCCAGTTTTCAATTCGTGTTCCATCAATATAGGTCACCTCTACGTTGAACCTGGGCAAAACCACATCAAACATTCGCTGCACCCAGGTATAGGGCGCCTTAACGGAAACGATATGTTCCCCCGAACCGATATTGGCGAGGATGCCTGCAAAAATGGCGGCGGCGCCATTGTTGAAAACAAGACAGTCTTCCGCGGCATCCAGGGCGGCCAGTTTCTTCCTGAGAATATCCACCGTGGGATTAAGTCCCCTGCTGTACAGGTACCCCCCCATCTCATCCCTGAAGGCTTCTGATAATGAATCAACTGACCGGAAAACAAAATTGCTCGTTTGCATGATGGGGGGAGCCATTGCATT
>CAMLEM010000109.1 GCA_946479005.1 uncultured Chitinophagaceae bacterium
GATTGATCGTGAATACAATATTGCGAGTTTCATTATTGGCACCTGCGGCCGTTCCGGTGACAGTGATCGTGTAATTACCGGGAGCCAGTGTATTCGCGTTATTGAGGTTAACAGTAGTGGTGGGCGAACCGATCGTGAGCGGGTTGGTCCCGAACGTCACCGTGGTTCCGGCCGGAACACCAGTTGCACTCAAAGTGATCGGGTTACTGAAGGCCCCGTTGAATGTAGCGGTCAGGGAAGCCGTCATTGTGGAAGGAGCAGGACAAGTCGCCACTACCGGTGCCGGTGTGCTGAAAGTAAAACCACCCGGGGCAGGTACATTCGTTGTCCAGATCCCGCGACCGTGGGTCGCAGCTGCCATCAGCCGATCTGAAGGACGGTATTGGATCATATCCGTTCTTACTGCCGGGAAGCTCGGGCTCACTACCCAAACCGTACTGGCCCCGTTGATGAGATCGGTTTCCCATACACCGGTTTCCGTAGCGATATAGGCCTTGGTATCGGAATCAGGATGAAACAACGCCCACCTTACCGGCATATTGGGAAGGTTGCCATCAATGGCAGTCCAGGAGCTGCCGCCATCCGTGGAAACATAAACATTGTTCACATTATAACTGGAATAACAGGCCAGGAGGAACTGGTCTGAAGAACCCGTTTGAATGCAGTTCGCATACCCGCTTCCGCCCGAAGGAGTGATTATCATATCGGTGGGCGTGGCTGTTTCGGCATTGTCCACCCGCACAAATCTTGCATTCTCAATGCCAAAATAAACACGGTTTGGCGTGTAAGGTGAAACGTGTACGGCGGAAACCTGGGCACCACCAAAGCTGGAGATGGTGATCAGGTTACTGCTGTTCCCGGATTGCGGGTTATTCCAGCGGAGATAAACATTTGAGTTGTGCGCGGCATAAATACGGTTGCCCACATCATCATAATCGAAAGGATTGATGAACTGGCCCGTATTTGAAAAATTCACGCTCGACCAGGTAGCCCCGCCATTGGTGCTCCTCCGGAAATTGTTATAAACATAAGTTCCGAACTGGAATTGCGGCTCGTCCTGGTCAATGGCCGTATACCCGCCATCGCCCCCGGTAACTTCCACCGAAGGCCCCAGGCCGGCAGTGGTTAGCTGGTGTGTGCCGTTATCCTGCGTACCGCCGATAAAATAATCGGTCGTACTGGGATGTACCGATACGGAATAAAACTGCTTGATGCGCAAACCATCGTTCCTGTCGCGGATCGTGGTGCCTCCATCTGCGGAATAATGTAAGCCCCCGTCACAGGCAAACAGCAATTTGCTGCCGCCATCCCACCACTGTACATCGTGCTGGTCGGCGTGAACATATTGACCGGAGAGTCCCACCCAGGCGGAGATCTTTGACCAGTTCGTTCCGCCATTTACGCTTTCAAAACAATCCAGCCCTCCCACGATCACATTATTCGGATCTGCCGGGTTAATGCCTACCGATAAAGAATACCAGGCCTGTCCATTTGCCCAGCTGGATGGGGATGGCTGGCCCGTGGTGACTGCCCAGGTAGCGCCACCATCCGTGGATTTCCAGATGGAAGTAACGTTATAAGAAGAATTCGAGGGGGCGGCATATAAAGTATTTCCCATCACGGCGATCTCAGCCCTGTTGTTTGAACCGGTAAAAGGTGTGGCGGCAGTTTGCCATCCCGACCCTGCGGTCACCGTCTCAGGAGAATCAGTGTACCTGTAATTAAGAGCAGAAAAAATGCCCGTTACCATATGAAGCCTTGCCGGCCCGGAAGTGCTGCTGATCTCCAGGTCACAAATTCGGGTGCCGGTTCCGGAAGGAGTGATGTTCGTCCAGGTGTTTCCACCATCAGTTGAGCGATGAAGTCCCTGCCGGGTACCCAGGTAAACATTGCCCAGGTAATCGCAAAGGATCCTCGTACCATTTATGAATGAAGAGGTGCTTGCCAGGAAACTCCAGGTGACACCGCCGTCCGTACTCTTGAAAACACCAATACCCTGTACCGCATCAATATTCCCGTAGGATTCACCTGTAGCGAAATACATAATGTTTTGAAATCCTGGCCGGGGATCCTGGCAGATATCGGCGATGGCCAGATTGCTCAAAAAATCATCCACCAATACCCAGTTTGCAGGTGTGCTTGTGATGTCGGTTGTCTTCCACAGGCCACCATCCACGCCACCGGCGAATACCGTTTTACGTGTGGGATCCAGCGAGTCGACCATTACCGCGCGGATCCTGCCGGACGCGATCCCGTTGTTCGCTCTTGTGTTTCCATTTGAAGGGCCGGTTTGGTCGCGCGTTGGACCTCTCTCGATCCAGTTCAATGCCTCCGTGCGATTACTAAGCCGGGCCTGGCGGTGAGCCTCGCGGGTCTCAGCCAGTGCAAGGGCATATTTATCTCGGGGAACGATCCCTGTAAGCGGGTCGCGGGTTTTCTTGATCTCGAGAAGAAGGCGCTCGGCAGGGCCGGAGTACTGATCCAGGTCTTCAGTGTTAGCAGTTTTCTGATTGCAGGCAGACAGCCATACCAGGGAACTTACAATGAGCCCGGTAAGCCAGTTTCCACGGGAAATTTGCATAGAAAAGGTTGACGTTGAATTGATGTGTAATTGGGCGAACTAAAGTACTGAAATTTTGAACGTCAACCCCTGCTTGCTGCAGATTAATTCAGGAGACGGAACCGGCGCTCGCTATCATACTGATCTCCACGTTAACGAATTTCGGGAGTGCCGACACTTCCACGGTTTCCCGCGCAGGGAAATTGCTTTTGAAATAGCTGCCATAGGCCTCATTTACCTCGGCAAACTTTTTCATATCGGTTAAGAAGATCGTGGTCTTGACAACATTCTCAAAGTTCATCCCCGCTTCCTGCAGAATGGATGAAAGGTTTTTCATCACCTGGTGTGTTTCGGCACTGAAATCACTGTTCACCAGTTCCCCGGTGGAAGGATCAATGCAGATCTGCCCCGAGATGAATAAAAGATCCCCGCTCACCAACGCCTGGTTATAGGGACCGATCGGAGCGGGTGCCTTGCCCGTATTTATTATTTTCTTCATAGCGGCGAATTTAGCTTTAAGCGTTTTCTTTGCAAAAAACCGAAATGAAGATAGTGATCATTGCCAACCCGGGCCTGAAACAGGAATTCTGCAGAGAAGGATCCGAAAAGGAGGGCGTCGAGTGGCGTTCCGAGGCCGGTAATGTGGAAGATGTGGACCTGGTGGCCGATTTCAATTTTACTTTGGGGCAGGACAGGATCGAACAACTAAGGAAAAGCGGCGCCAGGGTAGTATTGGTGAACCAGGTTGGCGGCACCACCCTTTCTCTGCCACAAAATTTCATTCGATTCAATGGCTGGCCGGGATTCCTAGGGGGGAAATTGATCGAGGCGGCCACTCCAAACGAGGCATTGAAAGGCCCGGCGGAATCATTTTTTGCCGCCTTTCAAAAAGAGGTCCGATGGGTCCCTGACCAGCCGGGATTCGTTTCAGCCAGGATCGTGGCAATGATCATCAACGAAGCCTACCTCGCACTGGGAGAAGGGGTGAGCAGTAAGGACGATATTGATACCGCAATGAAACTGGGAACGAACTATCCAATGGGCCCCTTTGAATGGGCGGCGCGGATCGGGCCTGTGCACGTAAAACAACTGCTGGATGATCTAACGGCAATGAACAAGCGGTATCAGCCAGCGTCGCTGCTGGTCCGTGAATCCGAATAATGCCACTGATCTTAAATTCCGAATAATGCCACTGATCTTAAATATTGACACTGCGCTGGAGAAGGCTTCCGTTTGCCTGGCGGAAAACGGAAACTCCCTGTGTTTCTCATCCACCGGTGAGCAGAAAGACGTTGCCGCCTGGCTGCATCCTGCCATCCGGGATCTTTTTAGCCAGAGTGGAAAAGAGATGAAGGAACTTGCTGCCATCGCCGTAAGCAATGGTCCGGGTTCCTATACAGGCCTGAGGATCGGGCTGTCCGCTGCAAAAGGATTCTGTTATGCCCTTGGATTCCCTTTGATAACCATCCCTACCCCGGAAGTATTGGCCCTTGCAGTGAAGGAAGAAGCTGAAGACCTGATCGTGCCCCTGATAGATGCCCGTAGAAACGAAGTATTCACTGCTGTTTATGACAGGTTTATGAGGGTAAAAAATTCCACATATACGTTGATTTTGGAACC
Organism: uncultured Chitinophagaceae bacterium; assembly: GCA_946479005.1. The sequence goes on from CAMLEM010000109.1 coordinate 4,181, forward strand.
CCGCTCCTTTGCCTCCCTCCTGGAGGAACACAAAATAATTTTCACGGGAACCGCTGTTGAAAAGGCCCGGAATTTCATTCAGCATCCCCGGGCGCAGTTCAGTGAGGTTCTGGGAGATGCAAAGCAACTAGCCGTGATTTCTGAACAAAGATGGGTACAAAACGAGTTCGCTGACCTGGCATACACGGAACCTTTCTATACAAAAGAATTTTATTCAGGCACAGGAAAATAGGGCTTCTTCCTGGTGCTGAGCCCCGTTAATTTTAAGAAAAAGCTGGAAGTGGGATTATTTTTGCAGTTAGTTCCTGTAATCATTTAAACTATGAACAACTATTCATTACAGCTGAATTCAGCATCCGAGAGTGGCGGGTTGAAGGTTGACTTGCTGAATGTGAAGAAAGCAGCCCTGATCCTCAGGGCGGTGAATCATAAGCTTCGTCAGCAGATTCTCAAGCTGATCGATGAACACGGGAAAATGACGGTCACTGAGCTCTATGTCAAACTCCGGCTGGAGCAGTCCGTGGCATCCCAACACCTGGCGATCCTGCGCAAGGCGGGATTTGTAAACACGGAGCGGGATGGCAAGTTTATCTATTATTCCGTCAATACTCAGCGGCTGGAAGAACTGAACCAGTTCGTGCACGAATTACTGGATTGAACTTGAATATGTTAAATAAGAGGTCCGCCTGTCACAGGTAAGGACCTTTTTCATTTTATCCGGTGTATTTTTGCAGAAATACCGGGTATGTTCATTAAACAATTATATACGGGCTGCTTGTCAGAAGCTGCCTATTACATTGAAAGTGAAGGAGAAGCGGCCATCATCGACCCGCTCCGCGACATAGATCCCTATCTTCAGCTGGCCAACGAAAGAAAGGCCCGCATCGTTTACATCTTTGAAACCCATTTTCACGCCGATTTTGTTAGCGGGCATCTCGACCTGGGCAAGGTAACCGGGGCACCCATCGTATACGGACCGAATACGGAAACCAGGTTCCCGGTGCAGGTGGCGAAGGATGGCGAGACCTTCAAAGTAGGCAAGCTTACGATCGAAGTTTTACATACACCCGGGCATACACTGGAGTCAAGTTGTTACCTGCTGAAAGATGAGAACGGAAAAAACCATTCTGTTTTCACCGGCGATACTCTTTTTGTGGGAGATGTTGGTCGTCCCGACCTGGCGCAGAAAGGAGCGGATCTCACAATGGCCGACCTCGCCGGGATGATGTATGACAGCATTCACTCAAAACTGGTGCCGCTGGCAGATGAGGTGATCGTTTACCCGGCTCACGGACCCGGCAGCTCCTGCGGAAAAAACCTGGGTCCTCATACTTTCAGCACCATCGGCCAGGAAAAAGCAACGAACTACGCGCTGAAGGCCGCCTCGAAAGAGGAATTCATAAAGGCTGTCACGGAAGGGATCTCAGCACCCCCTGCCTATTTCCCCATCAATGCACAGATCAATAAGGAGGGTTATGAAAGCCTCGACGCTGTGCTGGAGCAGGGGATGAAGGCTTTGGATGTGGAAGGTTTTAAAAACCTGCTGGATGAGAATGTTGTCATTCTAGATACAAGAAATGCGTCGCAATTCACGGAAGGCTTTGTTCCCGGATCGATCAGCATCGGGCTGGAGGGCCGGTTTGCTGAATGGGCAGGAAGCCTGATCCCATTTCACGCGCCCATCGTACTTGTGACCGAACAAGGGAAGGAAAAAGAAAGCATCATACGTCTTGCCCGCGTTGGTTTTGACAAAATGAAAGGTTATCTCGAAGGAGGCTTTGAAGCGTGGAAGAATGCGGGTGAAGAAATCGATATGATCATCAACGTTGAACCCGATGAGCTGATGATGGACTTACCCCACGATAAAAACCTGGTGGTTGTTGATGTCCGGAGAGAAACGGAATTTGCGGATGGCCACTTGAAGAATGCCGTAAACCTGCCTCTTCACGAAATGACGGATCCTGCCACGCTCTCAGGTTTTGAAGAAAATCAGAATCTTTATGTTCATTGCGCGGGCG
>CAMLEM010000110.1 GCA_946479005.1 uncultured Chitinophagaceae bacterium
AAAGATCTGGTTAAGCATTGCCGTTGCCGTTTCGAAATTCTCAGCTTTGAAGAACACCCAGCCCAGGCAAACAAAATGGAAGGTGACCAGGAGGGCGATGGCATTGTACCAGCTTTTATTGTTGAAGCCGGAGAATGCCTTCCCGGTAAGCAGCATCCAGATCTTATGAATGGCGAGCCCGATACCGTGGAGGGCGCCCCAGATAATGAAGTTCCAGCTGGCTCCGTGCCAGAATCCACCCAACAACATTGTGGCCAGCAGGTTCAGGTTGGTTGAAACACCTGCCCGGTCTTTTTTCAGAATGGAAGGCAGGATGAAAAGCAGGATAATGCCGAGGCTGATCAGGCCCGCACCCACATAGGTCAATCCCAACAGGTGCACCCCGGCCATAATCACACCGAATACGAAAAGGGCGGCGAACAGAAAGGTACCGAAGCTGGCCTTTCGGTTACCACCCAGCGGAATGTAGAGATAATCCCGCAGCCAGCTTGAAAGGGAGATATGCCATCTTCGCCAAAACTCCGTGATGCTTTTACTCTGGTAAGGAGACAGAAAATTGGTAGGGATCGAGAAACCCAGCCAACGGGCGATTCCGAGGGCTATATCACTGTAGCCGCTAAAATCGCAATAGATCACGATTGCATATCCATATACGGCGAAAAGGTTTTCCAAACCGGTGTAACGTGCAGGGTCATCGAATATGTAATTGACATAATTAAGGGTCAGGTAATCGGAGATGATCAGTTTCTTGAACATCCCGGAGATGATCAGGTAAAAGCCCTTGGCGAAATCCTTCTCCGAGATCACATAAGGTTTGTTGATCTGGGGGAGAAAATCGTGGGCCCTTACGATGGGTCCCATCACGAGCTTGGGAAAGAAAGAAAGGAATAGAAGATAATCGCTGAAACGGCGGGTGGGGACGAACTGCCCCCGGTAAACGTCGATCGTATAGCTGAGGTTCTCGAAAGTATAAAATGAAATACCCACCGGCAGCAGGATGTTGAGCGGGTTGAAGCCGGTGGAAAAAAGATCATTCGTAAGCGAGATGAAAAAATTAGTGTACTTGAAATACACCAGCATTCCCAGGTTGAAAACAATGCTCGCGACCAGGAGTAGTTTCTTTTTGACCTTGTTCTTTTGCGAATAGATGGCATTGGAAACGATGAAATCAACGCCCGCCGAGATGATCACGAGGGCCACAAAATAACCGCTGGCTTTGTAGAAGAAATAAAGTGAGAAAAAACAGAAAATATATCGCCTGACCCGGAAATTGTTCCTGAACTGGTAATACAGAGCGATGAAGAGTGCGAAGAAAAGTACAAAGAAGCCATTGTTGAAAAGCAGGGGATTCTCGGCGTCGTACAGGAACTGCTCCAGAAAGGCTTGTATGTCGAATGATGGCATCAGCTCCCCTTTTTACGGATTGGTTTCGAGGTATTTTCGGTATTCCTGCATAATCGCTTCAAAAAAATATCTTCCCAAAACTTCGGCGCCGCGGTGATTGGGATGCACATAATCCTTATTCGCGAGCGAAGGGTTTCTTGAAGCCCATTCCACGATGGAGTTTTTACCACCCATCGAAGCGAACTGATTGTAAAAGTTCGCTCCCTGCTCGTAAGCCAGTGCCGCCTGTATCTTCACCAGGGAATCAATACCCACCGCAGACTGGTACCTGCCATTGTAACGGAAGGCACGGTCAGCCGTACTGACTATCAGGATCTCGCTATTGGGAAAACAATTCCTGAACTTCCGGATGACGGGTGAAAGCGATTTACCGTACCAGTTGAAATTTTTATCATTCGGCCGGAACAGCAAATTGACACCGTACTGGAATATGATCAGGTCGTAAGGATTATTTTCTGCCACAGCGCTGAGGAAAACGGAATCCAGGCGGGCCAGCTCTATCCCTGTGATACCACGAAAGGAAAAATTATCGAGGATCACGCCATTGGACGTTTCGAAGCTGATGCCATAGACAGGCAAACCGGGATCGCCAACCTGCAGGCGTATGCTGTTGCTTCCGTCACGCGCCAATACAATACGATTCAGGAGTTTCGGTGCCGTCACGGCAAATGTTCCTCCATTCACAATGACCCTGGTGCCGTTCGAAGGGCCACAGATCAGGCTTTTCTCGAGAATGGCCGCACTGTCTAGAATGGTTTGGTCCCGCATTTCCACCCAATCTCCATTTCCCCTGAAAAGATGCCCGGAAAGATAGAGGCGTCCGCTGGCTTTGTTCTTGAAACTCTCATCCTCCCAGCCCCCGGAATAATTAGCCCAGGCGGACTGCCTGAATTTCGACACAAGGGAAGTAATGGGGACAAATCCTACACCACTGCCTCCGAATTCTTCCTGCAATAGTTCGCGGATGGTCTGAGTCATCAGGTCGCCTTCTATCATACTATCTCCGAAATAGGCGATCCTGATCTTCGATCTTCCCGATTGTTTCAGCTGGTGAAGCTTTGCCACGAAGCTTCTCAGCGTGGGAAGGGTCGTGTCGCTGCTAAAATCCGTAATGTATCTTCCGCGCTGGAAAAGAGAAAAATCCTTCTGTGGTTTTTTTACAATGACCAGGGGACCTTCCTTACTGGCTGTGTCCAGGGGCAGGTCAGTAACATCTTCTTTTACAATATCAGAAATGAGGTTCACCCTCTTGAATGGCAGCCACTGGAAGCCGAAGAGATAGGCGGAAAAAGAAAAAAGCAGGTAAAGCGTTACACTGCTTAGTACAAAAAGAAGTACACGACGGTTACTGTTCATACGTTCCCTTACCTAGGGAGACGCTAATTTATTCTTTTTTATTGTAGAGAGAACCCTGGACTTCCAGGTTTCAGGAACTTCTGAATAGCCTACCTTACTCAACGCCTCGATCCAAAGCGTGGGGTTGGTGTTTCCTTTCAGCTTTTCATAGAATTTTTTCTTCTTGACCAGCTTGCAGAAATCTTTATAGGATTCACGCGGATGTTCGTATTGCTTGTAACGCGACTTTACGGTCGTGAGTTTATTCTTGCCCACGATACCGAAATGGTTATTCAGCAACTTCGCGTTCCTGCTGGTTCCGGACCCGGATTCCAGGATGGCCACACCAAGCATTACTGCAGCCGGGATCCCGTATTCAGCTGAAAGGGAATCGGCGTATGGCTTATAGGTTTGCACGTACCTGGTCTGGGCAAAACCCGCCTGGCTGAAACCAAAAAGAAACCCGATAACAAGAATTGATTTGAAAAAGTGAGATGCTCGTCCGGGCATCCCAGGGATTAGCTTCTTCATAAATGCAAAAGTAAAAAATCCAGCCCTGGCTGGCAAACCTTTGCTTATATTACTCATTGATAATCAATTAACTATTTCATTATCGCCTAGGTCTCAGTGCCTTATGGTAAGCGTCAAATTATAGTTTTCTATGCATCTGATTTTCAGGGGTTCAGCACTAACTTTGGTGCTTATGAACAGACTGGTCGTTGATGAAGCAGCAAAACTGCGTGAATTTCGTGAGATCGTCCCCCAGCCGGGGATGGTGAGGGTGATTGCAAAGATCATTTCCTGGATCTTTCATCCCGTTTTTTTGCCCGTTTACCTGGTCCTTTTCCTGGCCTTCGAGCATCCTTACCTGTTCATTGGTTATGATGCCTGGCAGAAAGCGAGAGTGGTAATGATGGCGGCCCTGATGTTCACTTTTTTTCCGGTGGTGACCATTTTACTCCTGAAGGGTTTGAAATTCATTGACAGCATTTACCTGGAAACGCAGCGTGACCGTGTAATCCCCTTTATCGCCACGATGATCTGGTATTTCTGGATCTGGTATGTATGGAAAAATATGGCGAATGTACCTGATGCGGTGGAGATGCCCCGGCCGGCCGTTCAGTTTGCTCTCGCCTGTTTCATTTCCACCATCCTGGGACTAATGCTGAACATACGGATAAAGGTGAGCCTGCACGCCATCGCCTGCGGTGTGGTGTGCACATTTATGATCCTGCTCGCTTTCAATGAAGGTCTATATTTCGGCATCTACCTGGCCGCCGCCATCTTTATCACCGGTTTGGTCTGCACGGCGCGGTTTATCGTTTCGGATCATAGCCCGGCCGAGATCTATATGGGGTTGTTGACCGGTGTATTGTCAATGCTGCTCGCTTCCTGGCTGGGCTGATGATGCAGCACCGGTTGTTTTTCGGGGAGTAAGATCATAAAACAAGACCCCTCTGGTGAGCTCTCCGCGCGGATAAACCCACCGTGTTTTTCAATGATCTTTTTACAGATGGACAATCCCACGCCGGATCCTTCATACTCGTGGTAACTGTGAAGACGCTTGAATACTTTGAAGATCTCTTCATTGTGCCTGGTATCAAAACCGATCCCATTGTCCCTGACAGTGATCTTGTAGAAGCCGGCTGATCGTTGGGAGGTGAACCCGTGTACCTCTTCCGGCGACATCTTTTCCGCATCAATGCGGATGACAGGCGCCACATCTTTCTTCCGGAACTTCAGGGCATTGCCCAAAAGGTTAAAGAAGAGTTGGTGCATCAGTCCCGGAATGGCGTAAATGACTGGCAGCTTGCCATAGGTGACCGTTGCATTTGTCTTCTCGATCTCCACCTCCATCTCGTGGACAATATCCTTTAAAACCAACTTGAGGTCTGTTTTCTTGAATCCCGCCGAGTTCACTGAATGCCTGGAAAAATCCAGCAGGTTATTGATGAGCGACTGCATCCTTCGTGAAGCGCTGATGATCCGGGAAAAATATTTTTCCGATTCCTCATCGTGTTGCTTTTTCACCATAATCTTGTCACTAAACATCTGGATCTTTCGCAAAGGCTCCTGGAGATCGTGGGAAGCCATATAAGCGAACTGGTCCAGCTCTTCATTCATCTGCCTTAAGTGATCATTGTTCTCTATCAACTGCCGGTTGAGGATGTTCACCTTTTCTTCGGATAATTTCCTCTCATCAATCTCTTTCTGCAGTGACTGGTTCGCGGCAAGGAGCTTCTGCTCCTGCTGCTTCAATTGCAGGTTCTTCCGGTAAAGCTCCACGAAGACGCCCACTTTCGCTCTTAGTAATTCAGGGTTGATGGGCTTATAGATATAATCCACACCCCCCATCCGGTATCCCCGGAACATATGATCCTCATCATTGCTGAAGGCCGTAATGAAGATGATGGGTATGCTCCGAAGTTTTTCACGTTCATAGATGATCGTGGCAGTCTCAAACCCGTTGAGATCCGGCATCTGCACATCCATCAGGATCAGTGAGAAATCGTGCTCCGTAAGGAGGATCTTCAGCGCCGCCCTTCCTGAATTTGCCTTGATGATCGAATAGTCATCTTTTTCCAGGATCGCCTCTATGGAAAAGAGATTATCCTCACGGTCGTCCACCACGAGTAACTTGACTTTCGGTTTTTTCGCCTCTTTTGTTTCCATCTTTACTCCTTATTTATACAGCCATACCCTCATTAAAGATAGTAACTGGTCGATCTTAACCGGCTTGGTTATATAGTCAGATGCCCCCGCTTCGATACATTTTTCCCTGTCGCCTTTCATTGCTTTCGCGGTAACCGCGATGATGGGCAGCGAGGTATTCTTGTGCTCCCTGCGGATCTTCTGCGTGGTTTCGTATCCATCCATTTCCGGCATCATAATATCCATCAGCACGATATCAATGTCATTTCTTTCGCCCAGGATCTGCATCGCTTCCTGGCCGCTTTCCGCCGTAATGGCGTGGACCCCGTAACGCTCAAAGGCCGTTGTCAGTGCAAACAGGTTGCGCACGTCATCATCCACGATCAAAACCCGCTTGCCTGTCAGCACATCGTTTTTCGAACGAAGATTTTCGATGAGCTTCCGCGTTTGGGGTGAAAGGTCTTTGTGATCGATGTGCAGGAGCAATACGGTTTCTTCCAGCAGCAGGTCCACCGAGTTCACATCCTTCAAAAGGATCTTGTTCGCATATTGCTTCAGCTGTGTTCTTTCCCTGGGAGTGAATTCCCTCGCCGAATATACCAGCACCGGTGTAAGCCGCTTTTTCTTCAGGTTGGCGATCTCAGTCACCAGTTCCATCCCCCCTATGTCGGGTAACATATAATCCACGATCACGCAGTCGTATTCATTCTGGCGGAGGAGATCCAGTCCCACCAGCCCTTTATCAACCACCTGGATGTCGATGAGGTCA
>CAMLEM010000111.1 GCA_946479005.1 uncultured Chitinophagaceae bacterium
GGACGGAAGAAGCGCGAGCCTTGAAGACCAGGCTTTCAGTCCCATTAACAGCGAAACCGAAATGCACGGTGATATGCCCGGACTCTCGCGACGACTGAGAAAGATCAGGGGGTATGCACCGCTTTTTGAAGCCGCTTTTGGAGACGGAGGCATTGACCCAGATCGTATCACCAGGGCCCTGGCCGCTTTTCAAAGGACCGTTACGGGTGCGGAAAGCCGGTTTGATAAATTTTTGAAAGGTGACAGGAATGTCCTTTCCAACCAGGAACTGCGGGGGCTCCATATTTTTCGCACCCGGGCCAATTGTATGAACTGCCACAACGGGCCACTCTTTACCGACAATAAATTTCACAACAACGGATTTTCCAATGGTGATGTCGGGCTGTTCTTTGTAACACACCGGGAGGAAGATAAAGGAAAGTTGAAGACACCTTCCTTGCGCGATGTGATCTATACCGGGCCCTGGATGCACGATGGAAATGAAACCGACCTGCATTCGGTGATCTCCCGCTACGCGAAAGGCCATACCGGCGATCCGCTCCTGGAAGGCTTCAGTATTTCAAAGAGACAATTGCCTGACCTGCTTGCTTTTCTTGGTTCCATTTCAGCCCCGCCAAAGCCTTTTAACAAACCTCAGCTACCCGACTAAAAAATTCGAGTATATTTGTCAACCTGAATCAAAAATGATAATATGAAAAAGCTCTTCTTCACCCTGTCGATCATTTCCTTTGCATTCTTTGCAAATGCGCAACCCCCGGAAGGGGATGCCAAACCCGGCGACTGGTATGGAGAGCAGATCACAGTGGATGGCGCTCTCAATCTCCGCGATGTGGCAGCCAAACTCGATGGCGGGTCCAAATTCGAGGGAGACACCAAGATAAAAGCGAAGATCGTTGATGTTTGTCCGAAGAAAGGATGCTGGCTCAAGCTGGAGATCGATGAGAACACGACAGCCACCGTTAAGATGAAGGACTACGGTTTCTTCCTGCCCCTGGCAGCAAAAGGTAAAACCGTGGTGCTGGATGGTAAGGTCGAACTCAAAACCACTTCGGTCGCTGAGCTGAAACATTATGCCGAGGATGCGAAAAAGTCCCAGGAAGAGATCGATGCCATCAAGGAACCCGTCAAGGAAGTGCGTGTACTCGCAAAGGGGATCGTGGTAGTTGAATGATCTTCTTCATCACCGCGTTTTTCGGGATTCGTAAATCGTTTTTTCCAATTCAGTAACAGGAGCCGGGCAGGCAGGTCCAATTTTGCGGCAAATTCCGTGAAATGAAAAGTACCATAACCGTTGCCCTAAGTATTTTGATTTCCATTAATGTCATTGGGCAGAACAAGACTTTCGCCGATGACACGCTCAATCCCCAGCACAAATACCTTCCCGATGTGACTGTTGTGGGTCGTAACAGCCGTTCGGATATTCAACAGATGCCGGAAGTTGTGGGAACTTCCATCTATGCCGGCAAGAAAAATGCCCTGGTGGTGATGGATAATGTCCAGGGTAATGTGTCGATGAACGTGATGCGCCAGGTGATGGCCAAGATCCCCGGCATTCATATCTGGGAAAGCGATCCCAGCGGCATACAGATCGGCATTGCGGCTAGAGGGCTGAGTCCCAATCGCAGCTGGGAATTCAATGTCCGGCAGAATGGCTACGACATATCCGCCGATCCTTTCGGTTATCCCGAGGCCTATTACAATCCGCAGCTCCAGGCCGTTCAGCGTATCGAAGTGGTGAGGGGCCACGGCTCGCTCCAGTATGGCGCACAATTCGGGGGAATGGTGAATTACATCCTCCGAAACGGGAGCGAGATCAAAAAGAAATTCGAATTTGAATCACAGCAGACAGTGGGAAGCAACGGGCTTTTTAATACGTATAATGCCATTGGTGGAAAAACCGGGAAATGGCATTACTATGGGTTTTTCGATCACCGCAATGGAAATGGTTACCGCGCGAACAGCCGGTTTTTTACGGATGCAGTATTTGGCACTGCAACCTATTACTTCAATCCCCGGTTTTCCTTGACCGCGGAGGTAATGCACTCTCATATTCGCAGCCAGCAGGCCGGCGGGCTTACCGATGCGATGCTTTACGAGGATCCCCGCCAGAGTTTTCGTGCGAGGAACTGGTTTGACATCAGCTGGACAAATCCCGCGTTGATCCTCAACTACCAGGTTTCACCAGGGGTGAGATGGAATACAAAATTCTTCGCTACGGTCGGCAACAGGAATAGCGTGGGATTCCTGCAGAACATCCTCGTAAAAGACAGCATCAACCCGGCCACGGGAGAATACAATCCCCGCACACTGAACATTGATCAATACAGGAATTTCGCTATGGAAAGTCGTTTGCTGACCGACTATTCCCTGGGGAAATTGAAGAACACTTTCTCCGGGGGCATCCGGATCTATTCGGGATCCACCCACCGGAGAGCGGATGGCCGGGGTACCACCGGATCAGAGTATGATGTGGCCGTGTCGGGTTCATATCCCAGGGATGTTACATTCAAATCCCGGAACGCAGCGGTCTTTGCAGAGAATATATTCCGTGTAAGTGAAAAATTCCTGGTTGTGCCCGGTGTGCGCCTGGAATGGCTCGAAGGAAGCGCTTCCGGGAGAAACGGATTCAATTCATCGGGACAGGAGCTGATCCTACAGAACATTTCACGCGACCGCAGCTTTGTGCTGGCAGGCATCGGCGCGGAATATCACGTGTCAAAGAATACCGAGATCTATGCCAATATCACCCAGGCATATCGCCCCATCCAGTTTGCCAACCTGCAGGCTCCTCCTACCACCGATGTGGTTGACCAGGACCTGGAAGATGCGAAAGGATTCAATGCCGACCTCGGGTTCCGGGGAATGATCGGGGAATTCGTAAAAGTGGACGTGAGCGCTTTTTACCTGCAGTACAATAACAGGATAGGAACGATCACGGTCACCGGGACGCCTTCCTATCGCCTGATCACGAATGTAGGCAACAGCACCAGCAAGGGCTTCGAAGCATTTGCAGAGATTAATATTCTTCGTGCGATCCGGAAGAACAGCAAAGCCGATCTCCTCCTTTTTGGCTCCTACAGCTATACAAACGCCAAATATTCTTCCGACCATAAAGACGCATCTACAAGGGGCAATAAAGTGGAAAATGCCCCTGCACATATTTTTCGCGGTGGAACCAGCTTCGGCTACGGCCCTGCAATGCTAACGCTACAGCTGAATTATGTGGGTGAAACCTATAGTGATGCCAACAACACGGAGCTGGCGTCGGCCAATGCACAAAATGGTCTTATTCCTTCATATATGGTCACAGATATATTTGCTTCGGTGAAACTTCCCCGGGCGGTCGTGCTGAAATTAGGAGTCAACAATCTAATGGATGAAACCTATTTTACCCGTCGCGCTGGTGGATACCCCGGCCCCGGGGCATTGCCCGGTGATGGACGTACTTTTTTCCTTTCGCTGGGATTCAAACTCTAGGCGAATGCGATCATATGATCTTCATCATAAGAGGCATTGATCGTTTGCCGGGTTGTCGTCATTTATTTGTAAAAGAAATTTGGACCTGTGGTTCCTGACAATTACGTGATAAAATTTTATTTACGCTGGATAAACTTGCGGCCACAAATGAAAATATGCGGCCCGTTGTAAAGGTTTGTTTTTTGTTCTTTCTCCTGCCATTGGTTTCATACAGCCAGGACACCGGGGATTCAAGTAATGTGAAAGATCTTGAGCAGATCGTTGTCACTGCCTCGCGAACTGAAAGAAAACTCGGTAATGTTGCGGTGCCTGTCCAGATCATTTCTCAGCGTTCCATCCAAAATGCAGGTATGGTTCGGCTGAATGATGTGCTTGCCGAACAAACAGGGTTATACATTACAAGCAGCGGGGCGACGAGCTCTGCGGGTGGTGGAGTATTCGGAAATGGCGTCCAGATCCAGGGGCTTTCCCCCGATTATACACTGATCCTACTGGATGGGGAGCCGATCATTGGCAGGCAGGGTGGGGTCATCGATCTTTCCCGCTTATCAGTATCCAATATCAAAAGGATCGAGATCGTTAAAGGTCCTTCTTCAAGTCTCTACGGGAGCGAAGCAATGGGAGGCGTGGTCAATATCATCAGCGACCAGGCTAAAGCGAAACGGCTGAATGCGGGGATCCGCTATGGAAGATTCAATGCATTGGATGCGAACCTGACGGCTGCGGTCAGGAATAAGAAATGGGGGTTGCAGCTTTTTGGAAACAGGAATAGTTCCGACGGATACGACCTGGACAAGATACAACCAGGGAAGACCGTAGATCCTTTTTATAATTATACCGCACAGATCCGGACGCACCTCGAGATCTCACCGAAAACCAGGGCTTCCGTCTCCGGCCGGTATTTTTTTGAAGACCAGTCGAATTTTTTCAATACGATCGATCTTGCGAGCGGGAATCCTGTTTCGATCGCCGGGAATGGGATCGTTCGCGACCTCAACGTGAATCCCGTCATCACGCACCAGTTCGCTTCCCGGTTGAGGTCCTCCCTGCGGCTCTATTTCAGCCGTTACGAATATGAACAAAACCTGGTAAAACAGGCTGATAAATCGCCCTACTATTATGATTTTTTCCGGCAGGATTATTATCGTGCAGAGAACCAGACCGACCTGAATGTCCGGAACCGGCATTTTCTCAGCCTCGGCGCAGGAATGGTTTGGGAGAAATTAAATACCAACCGCTACGCGGGTGAAAGAGAAAACCAGAACCAGTATTTTTTCGCGCAGGATGAGTGGAGGTATGATGAAAACTTCACCCTGATCGGGGGACTCAGGTTTGATAACAATACCGCTTACCGTTCAAGGCTCAGCCCCAAGCTGGCGCTGCATTATAAAGCGGGAAACAAGTGGAGCTTTACAGCGTCTTATGGCAGCGGTTTCAAAGCGCCCGATTTCAGGCAGCTCTTTTTGAATTTCCTGAATACCGCGGCAGGCGGTTACGTGATCTACGGCGCCAATGAGATCACGCTCGCGGAGATCGAAAAACAAAAACAGGAAGGCACGATCACAGAGATCCTCCCCCGCGCTTACCAGCTTTCTCTCCTAAGGCCTGAAAGATCGAATGGAATTAATGTGGGATTCAGGTTTGTTATGAATGACGCGGTATCTTTCAACGCCAACCTTTTCAGGAATGACATTGATGATCTCATCCAGGTGGATGTGATCGCGTACCGTAATAACGGGGCGCCCATTTACAGTTATTTCAATGTTCGGAAAGCTTTTACAGAAGGGATTGAGCTGAACGGGACCTGGAGCATCAGCAAAAAATGGACGGCTACAGGGGGCTACCAGTTTCTCATCACAGCCGATAAGGAAGATCTCCGTCGTATCCGGGAGGGCTCAGTCTTCACCCGGGACCCCAATACCAATGAATCTTACAAAGTCACACGGGGAGATTATGCGGGTCTTCCCAACCGCTCCGCTCATCTTGCAAATGCCAGGCTCAATCATGAATCAAAAGGCTGGTCCGGATCCCTTCGCGCGATCTACAAAAGCAGGTGGGGTACAACGGACCAGGATGGCAACAATCTCATCAACAGGGAGGATGAGTTTGCACCAGGTTTTCTCCAGGTGAACATTAGCGGTTCCCGCGAGTTTGGAGCCCTGAGGATCCAGGCTGGCGTGGATAATCTTTTCGATCAGAAAGACCCGGTTTTCTTACCGGCTCAACCCGGCATTCAGCCATACGTTTCCGTGCAATATTCTTTTATAAATAAAAAACAAACAGTAAAATGAAAAAAGCGTTCATAGCAGCTGTAGTATCAGGCGCTGCATTTTTCCTGGTTTCCTGTGACAAGAATGAAGCGACCTCTCCCGTGGGATTGGGTACCATTACCGTCAAGGATCTCCAGGCCGATACGATCCTGGGTATTTATACCAGCGGCCCCGCGACGGGTCAGCCTTACGGGTCAGGAAAATTCACTTTCTATAGCCTGGAGAGAAACCAGGTAGTTGATAATGCCGATTCCGCGACCAACAAATGGGACCTGGGCTTCCGTGGAACGACCATCATCACCAATTCAGGAAATAGCGGTCCCGCCAATGCAGGGGCTTATATGTTCGTTGGAACCTTTGGTGATGTGACCCAGGTTTCCGCTGATTCCACCTTCCGCGTGGA
>CAMLEM010000112.1 GCA_946479005.1 uncultured Chitinophagaceae bacterium
AAGATCACATTGCACAATTCTGATTTTATATGATCGCGGATAAAAGGAAAAGACAGGATCTTCCTGTTATCGCAATAGATCGGGCTTTTCCACCCGCTGGCCCAGGTAAATGGATGGTCGGGGCTCAGCTTTACCGCGTTCACCTGGAGCAGTTTTTCGGCTACGATGCGGGCATCTGTCATACGACGAAGATACTGGATGATTCCTGTGATTTCCTCTAACTTTCCTGTATGTACATAACAATTTATTTCGGCGAAAAACCGCTCTTCCTCTGCGATGAGCTCACCGATGAATTACAACCCTTCATCCACCACGATGACGCCATCTTCATCGATGAGCTCGACACGCACACCGTTAAATCTATGATCCACGAAATGCAGCAGGAGAAGATCCACGCCGGCGTGTTCTATCATCCCGATCTTGAAGAACTGAAGAAGGCATTCTTCAAAAAGTTCACACTCATCACAGCTGCCGGTGGACTGGTGCGCAATGAGAAAAACGAGACCCTGCTCATTTTCAGGAAAGGGAAATGGGACCTGCCGAAGGGAAAACTTGATAAAAAAGAGAAGCTTGAGGATTGCGCGCTGCGGGAAGTGGAGGAAGAAACGGGCGTTAAAGGTGCAAAGATCATTGAGGCGCTGGATATCACTTACCATACTTACCACGAGGGCGCCCGGTTCATATTAAAGGACTCCCATTGGTTTTTGATGAAGGTTTCCGGGGAACAGAAACTAACTCCGCAAACGGAGGAAGATATCACAGAGATCCGGTGGGTGCCGGCGCCGGAATTGGACAGGTATAAACAAGATTGTTTTCCGGCTATCAGGGGTTTGCTCAGCCTGGCTTAAGAGAACCAAGGAGGCTCATTTCTCGTTAAATCCGACCACCGCTACTGTCAGCCTGCTGATGCACACGAGCTTTTCCCTCTCATCCACGATGCGAATTTCCCAAACGTGGGTTTGTCTCCCGATGTGAACCGGCCGCGCCGTTCCGTAAACAAAACCATTCCTGGCGCTGCGGATATGATTCGCATTGATTTCTATCCCCACGCATTTATGTTTTAAAGGATCCACTACAAGGGCTGAGCCAACACTTCCCAGGGTTTCCGCAAGCACGCAGGAAGCCCCACCGTGAAGAAGTCCGTAGGGTTGGATGGTCCGGTGATCAACCGGCATACGACCACTTACATAATCCTCGCCGAGTTCAATCCACTCGATGCCCAGGTGTTCACTCATCGTTCCTTTCCCCAGCGAACCCAGGTCGGCCAGTACCATATCTTTTTTAAACCAAATCGGCATAAAGCTATTTATTCAAAGACCGGGCGACCAGTTCCGGTAAGAAAGGAGAGGCATCGCCCCCATTTCGAATGATGTCCCTGACGATGGTGGAAGCCACAGAGGTAAATTTAGGCTCGCCCGTGAGAAAGATGGTTTCAATGGAGCGGTCCAGCGTGCGGTTGGCATCGGCGATCGTTTTCTCATATTCGAAATCGCTCACGTACCGGATGCCCCGTAATATAAAATGGGCGCCGATCTTCTTACAAAATTCAACGGTCAGTCCCTCATACACGGCTCCCATCACCCGGTCTTCATCCTTGTAGATCTCCTTTATCCAGTCGAGCCGCCTTTCAGGACTGAACATCGGCTCCTTGGCTGTATTGATCCCTATCCCCACCACGATCTTGTCGAACAAGGGAAGCGCGCGGTTGATGATATCCACGTGGCCGAGGGTCACAGGATCAAAAGTGCCGGGAAATAAACAGATTCGGGACATCGCCTGATTTTTGATTTGAGATTTGGGATTTTGGATTTGGGATTTGGGATTGGGATTTCTTTCAATTGCGACCCGCTAAAAGGTATAACACCGCCATCCGGATCGCGACGCCATTCTCTACCTGTTGCAAGATAATCGATTGTTTAGAGTCGGCTACATCACTGTCCAGTTCCACGCCCCTGTTGATCGGTCCGGGGTGCATGATCACTATTTCCTTCGACAAGCTGTCGAGAAGAGAGCGGTTGATCCCGTAGGCAAGATTATATTCTCTCAGTGAAGAGAACAGTACCTGGTTCTGTCGTTCGAGCTGGATGCGCAGCACATTGGCCACATCACACCATTCCAGGGTCTCTTTCAGATCATAATTCACTTCCACATCCAGGGCCTCGCGGACATATTTCGGGATCAGTGTAGGCGGGCCGCAAACGGTTACCTTCGCTCCCATTTTTCTTAAAAGATACATATTGCTTTGTGCCACGCGGCTGTGAAGGATATCGCCTATGATCGCTACTTTCACTCCTTCGAGCTTACCGAGCTTTTCCCGGATGGAAAATGCGTCGAGCAGGCCCTGGGTGGGATGTTCGTTCACCCCATCTCCCGCATTGATGATCGCTGCAGGAATATGCTGGGCCAGGAAATGAGGCGCCCCGCTCGCACTGTGGCGGATCACCACCATATCCACCTTCATCGACAAAATATTGTTCACGGTATCCAGCAGGGTCTCCCCTTTTGAAGCTGAGGAAGAGGAAGCGGAAAAATTGATCACATCAGCGCTCAGCCGTTTTTCAGCCAGCTCAAAAGAAAAACGCGTACGGGTGGAGTTCTCGTAAAACAGGTTCACGATGGTCACATCGCGTAAAGAAGGCACTTTCTTTACAGGTCTCTGTAAAACTTCCTTGAACTGAGTGGCCGTTTGAAGAATAAGGGAAATGTCCCCGGGAGTGAGATTTTTAATGCCCAGCAGGTGTTTGGTAGACAGGCTCATTAAAAAGCGAAACTACGGGAAATTTGGGAATCCGGATTCCGGATTCCGGAATCCGGAATTGGGATTTTTTACTCATAGATCACCACTTCCTGGTTCTGCCATTCCACCCGCACTTTTTGCGACACGATGGAATCGATGGACCTGCCCACATAGTCTGCCTGGATGGGAAACTGACGGCTGAACCGGCGGTCGATGAGAATACAGAGCTCCACTTTTTCAGGACGCCCAAATGCCAGGAGGGCATCGAGGGCCGCGCGAATGGTTCTGCCCGTGTAAAGGACATCATCGATCAGCACCACTTTTTTTCCTTCAATGGTGAAAGGGATCTCGGTGTGGTTGGCAATGTGAAGTTCCTTGCGGATATCATCCCTGTAAAAAGTGATATCCAGCTTTCCATAGAGGACCTTCTCTTCATCCACCTGCTTCCGGATCTCTTCAACGATCCGGTCGGAAAGAAATACGCCCCGGGGCTGAATGCCGATCAGCACGGTATCCTGGAGATCAGGATGATTCTCGAGGACCTGGTGTGCCAGCCTTTTTATGGTGATGGAAAGTTGTTGTTCTGAGAGGATGCTTTTCAAGCCCGGAATTTGCGCAAAGATAGAACGAATAGTGAATAACGAATAATGAATAACGAATAATGGTGTTGCCTGTAGTTCTGTGACCCATTATTCGTTATTCGTTATTCATTATTCGTTATTCACTCACTTTTTCCTCCCGGCGTTGTTCCTGAACTGGTAGAAAAGACCCACCTGGAATACACGGTTCTTCGCTTCGAAATCGCTGTCGTCGCTGATATTGTTCAGCCCGAGATTATAGCGAACATCAAAGCCCAACCCGATACTGGTGAGGTAGCCGGCACCAAAACTCCAGGAAAAATCCACGGAATTATAGGTGTCATCCACATCGATCTCAAGGTTCCCGATCTCCCGCTCTGCACTTACCAGGAAACCCACCTGCGGACCGGTCTGCAAACGAAACCCGTCATTGATCATATACTGCAACAAAACAGGCACATTGATGTAATCCAGGTCAAGCGTATTGTCGTCTGCGATCTTCCCGCCCTGGGTGGAATACACGAGCTCCGGCTGTACCGCGAAATGCTCGCTCACGTGAATGTGAGCCAGTCCACCGACGTGAAAGCCACTTTTGGAATCAAAGTCCGCTCCATCACTGATCTGCACGCTGGAGGAATTATAACCAGCCTTCAATCCGAAGTTTGTTTGCGCACCGGCGGTAAGCCCAATGAACACTACTGCCAATACCATTGCACATAAAGCTTTCATAACATTGATTTTAGTTGATTTAAGGATAAACTCACCCCGCCCCTGCAAATCCGGAGCCAAAATCCGGCCTGGTGGGTATTGATTTGCCTGTTGAATGTGTCTAACTTTATGAAATGCCATCAATTACCGCCTGTTTGCTGGGGTTGGTCTTATTTCTGAACAGCTTTCCGGGTTTTGCCCAGGAAAAAGGACTGAGCCCCGTTCAGCATTCTGCCATTCAAAACAGCGGCCGGACAAGAGCGCTTGTCATTGGCATTTCCGACTACCAGTTCATTGATAAATTGAACTATGCCGACCGGGACGCGGAGATCTTTGCTTCCTATTTGTATAGCCAGGGAATCGCGCCCGAGGATGTGGTATTGATGAAGAACCGGGATGCCAAAAGGGCCAATATCATCACCGAGTTGCTTAGGCTGGCGCAGCTCTCCCGGCCGGGCGATAACCTGGTCTTTTATTTTTCAGGGCACGGCGACGTGGAGAATATCACTTTATTCAAGAAAGGTTTTCTTCTCACTTACGATACTTATTCAAACAATTACCTGGCAGGCGCGGTTTCGGTACCGGACATCAAGGAACTGTTCATTACGCTTTGCAACCAGCAGGTAAAGGTGATCGTGATCACGGATGCCTGCCGTTCGGGAAAACTGGCGGGCGGTAAAGAGGGGGTCCAGTTCACAGCCGGCCTCCTGAAAGATATCTGGAACAATGAGATCAAAATGCTCAGCTCCCAACCCAATGAACTTTCGCAGGAAGGGCCCCAATGGGGAGAAGGCCGGGGGGTGTTTTCCTATTATCTCGTTAACGGGATGAAAGGAGAAGCGGATGCCAACCGCGATTCCCTGATCACGATAAAGGAATTGCAGCAGTTTGTTGAAGCCGGGGTGTATCAAAGCACGCAGGGAAAACAACAACCCATCATTGACGGACCCAATAGTTTTTCCAACGTAGTGGTGAACCTGAAACGGGTACCGAAGGCGGTGACGACATCCCGGGGCGGGAACAGCCTGAATTTTCATAAGGTCCGGTTACCGGTTGACAGCTGCCATATTTTCCTTGAAAAAATGGATGAAGCGATAACGGCCAAAAGCTTTACCGGTTCCGCCCATTCCGCAACAGGGTATTATCAGCGGCTCCGCGATTGCAGTGCGGATCGCCCAATGGTACTCACCGCCAATTCACGGTTGCTTTCCGCAATGATGAATGAAGCCCAGGAGATCGTTAATCATTCCTTCAGCGGGAAAAAGCTCGTCTCGTCCGCGCAATGTGAGGAAGCGGCGGAGTTGTTCAGCGAGGTACTGAAGTATAATGACCTCAGGCTCCCTTACTCGGTATCTCTTACCAATCTTCAACGGTACTTAAGGGTGATCAGTTCAGTGCTCTACTGGCAGACGGCGCATTACGAGCAGGCCAACCGGATCCTGGATTCAGCCCTGCTGACTGAGCCCGATGCGCCATATATCTCACTGGCCAGAGGGCTGATCGAACTACGCCACGGAAATTATTCGGATGCGGTGGTTCAACTGGAGAAAGCCAGCCAACTGGGACCGGGCTGGCTGATGCCGAAATATTATCTGGGAATTGCCTATGGCTACAAAAGGGAATACAAAAAAGCCTTGTCGTTCTATGAAGAGGTTCTGAAAGCAAATCCCGAACTAAGGACCTTCGAATGTGCGGAATGCATTGAGAAAAAAATGAAGGAATACCAGAAACGGGTAAGCAGGATAAAAGTCGAAAAATTCGGGAATGACAGAAGGCTTAAGGAACTGGATTCACTCAGGACACAACTGGCCGACAATGTTGATTCAGCTTACTATTTCCACGAGCTGGCCGCTGTTTCAAATAAAAAGAACCATCCCAAAAGAGATTCGGTCTTCTTCTACCTCACGCAGGCGGTAACCCTGGATCCCTGGGAAGCAACGTATATGTATTCCTTATTGGATTATATGTACGACGAACTTTACGGGGCGCGCGAGATGCGTCACTGGATCACTAAATTCCTGGAATGGCGGGAGGACGACTATGATGAGGAAGTGATCATATATTTCAATGAAGCG
>CAMLEM010000113.1 GCA_946479005.1 uncultured Chitinophagaceae bacterium
TATCCCCGGCGCCGTCAACATCCCCCTGTTCACCGATGAAGAAAGAAAGATCGTAGGTACAGCCTATAAACAGGAATCCCGGGAAAAAGCGATCAAGATCGGTTTAGATCTTTTTGGACCGAAGATGAAGCCCGTTGTTGAAGCGGTAGAAGAGATCAAATCCAAAAACCCAAATCCGGGATCCGGGATCTTCGTCTATTGCTGGCGCGGGGGTATGCGCTCGTCCGCCATTGCCTGGCTTCTTGACCTGTATGGATTTAAAGTTCATACCCTCGTTGGCGGCTATAAAGCTTATCGTCGCGCGGTTCTCGATTCATTTACTCATCCCTATAATTTCCGGATACTGGGTGGTTACACGGGTTCGGGTAAAACCGAGTTGCTGCAGGAATTAAGATCTTCAAAAGAGACCATCATCGACCTCGAGGATCTTGCGAAACATAAAGGCTCGGCTTTCGGGAATATCGGGATGCCTGAGCAGCCCGGGCAGGAAATGTTCGAAAACCTGTTATTTGAAGAGCTGCGTTCAAAAAAAGACGCACCTCATATCTGGCTCGAAGATGAGAGCCAGCGGATCGGGCAGGTGAACCTGCCAAATGCGTTCTGGGCAAGAATGAGAGAGTCAAAACTTTTCTTTCTTGAAATTCCGTTTGAAAAAAGACTTCAGCACATCGTCAGCGAATATGGTGATCTTGATAAAACCCGTTTGAAAGATGCCATCGGTCGCATACGGGAAAAACTGGGCGGGCAGCACGCGAAAGCAGCCATTGAGCACCTGGATAGTGGAAATACGATAGAAAGTTTCCGAATTCTTCTCGAATACTACGATAAGTTTTACCGTAAGGCCTTACACAATCGAAAGGATCTAAATTCGTTATTACTTTCGTTCGAGTGTAAATCCATTTCCCCTGAAAATGCCAAGCCCCTTATCCAGTATCGCCCTGCACAGGAATTTCTGCAAGCTTAAATGCTGCCTGCTGCTCCTCCTTTCTCCTTTTTTCATCAATGCACAAACCCTTACCGGCCTCTGGGTTGGAGCCCTCTCCAACGACAGCACTACGGTGCGCAAGGATAAGTCATTCGAGATCGTTCTTACAGAATACAAGGGAAAGGTGTATGGGTATTCCCGCAGTGAATTTATTGTTGATGACGCTCTTTATTATATTGTAAAACGTGTGAAGGGAACCATCTCAGGCGACATCTGCGAGGTGACAGATGATGAACTGATCGCCTGTAATTTTCCAAAACGACCGGAAAAAGGCGTGAAGGTGACGAGCATCTTTCGCAGGAATGGATCAGACGGTGAATGGTATCTCGATGGAACCTGGAAGACGAACCAGACCAAAAATTATTATTCCATATCAGGCAAGGTTTCCCTGGCCGAGGAGAAGGATCTTACGGCCTCCAGGATATTCCCGCACCTGGAAGAATTGAAGATAGCAGATGATATTGCGTTTTATAAGGAAAGAAAAGAAGGCCCACCGATCGTAAAACTGGTGAAGCCGGAAAGGGATGATATGGTATCGTATGTGAACCCGGCATTATCACAAACTGCCCCGGCGATACCGGCCAGTCCCACTGTGGAGCTAAGTTTCACGCAAAACACGCAACAGAGCAGCGAACGCAACGTGGAATCCCAAACTTCGAAGACGTCTAAAGTATCCGTGCCAGAGGACTCACATACTGCCTTGTCGCCCCTTGGCATCGCAACGAGAAATGATAATTCCGACGAAAAGAACGAAACCAGCGTCACAGAGCCAGAGAAAAAGATTGATCCCACATATACCAGGACCAACACTAACCCCAATGGCATAACGCCAATGAGCAAAGAAAACAATGACCGGTCAGTCGCCTCCTCCGTTGCGTCGCCTGGTAGCGTCGTTGCGAGAAATGAAACCATTGTAACGAACAACGAAAACACTTTTTCAAAAAATAACCGCCCCGAAGAAATGATCCTGAGAAATGAAGTACCGTTGGGTGAAACTTTCACGGTTGATATGATCGTGTACCTCAAAATACTCCGTCAACAACAACAAACGACGGCATCCACGCCCGTACCTCAGCCACAAAAAAACATCCAACCCACCGAAAAGAAAGACATAACCACTGTTAAAATAGAACCTAAAAAAGAACTTCCCATACAAGTGGCGCCTATTCCCAAAGTGACTTCCTCCGTTGCCGAACGCGAAGGCGCTGCAATGGCTGTGAACGAACGCCGCACCGAAGTATCACAGGTAGTCAGCTTCAGATCCGACAGCCTCCAAATAGCGCTTTATGATAATGGACAGATCGATGGTGATACCGTAAGCGTGTTGATGAACGGGGAAGTAATTATGTCAAAACAGGGATTGAAGGCAACAGCGATCAAGCATACAATCTACCTCTCGCCCGGCGTGGAAGAATTCAATATCGTGCTCTATGCCGAAAACCTGGGGACCCTTCCTCCCAACACCGGGCTTGTAGTGGTCAGGGATGGCAGTGATGTTTACAATCTCAGGTTCAGCTCCGATTACCAGAAAAACACGGGGATCGTTTTCCGAAGGAAAAAGTGACGGAAACAATGCTGAACTTTGGGGAATGAACTCCACCAGACTCACTCAATACTCACACGGTGCGGGCTGCGGGTGCAAAATCTCGCCCAAAGTGCTTGAAGAAATCTTAAAACAGTCAGCACCTTCACCGGACATCCATCAGCTCCTCGTCGGAAATGAATCCCGCGATGATGCGGCAGCCTATGACCTGGGCAATGGGACCGCGATGATCTCCACCACTGATTTCTTTATGCCCATCGTGGACGATGCTTTTGATTTCGGCAGGATCGCCGCAGCCAATGCCATCAGTGATGTGTACGCAATGGGAGGAAAACCCTTAATGGCCATCGCCATACTGGGCTGGCCGGTTGATAAACTGCCCCCGGAACTGGCCCAACAGGTGATCGAAGGAGGCAGAACGATCTGCAGGGAAGCCGGGATCCCCCTTGCGGGCGGGCACAGCATCGATACCCAGGAACCGATGTTCGGCCTCGCCGTGAGCGGCATCGCACCCATCCAAAATCTCAAAAAAAACAATACTGCCCGGGAAGGCGACCACCTGTACCTAACCAAACCACTCGGAGTAGGCATATTATCAACCGCGCAAAAAAGAGGGGTTTTGAAGGAAGAGCATCTTCCTGTAATGATCACGCATATGACCACACTGAACAAACAGGGAGAAGAACTGGGAAAGATCGAAGGGGTGACCGCAATGACAGATATTACAGGCTTTGGGTTCCTCGGGCATTTGATCGAGATGAGCGAAGGCAGCGGACTAAGTGCAGAGGTCCATTATGATGATCTGCCACTGGTAGAGGGTGTTCGGGAGTATATCTCCCAACGGATCTTCCCCGATGCAACTACGAGGAACTGGAGCAGTTATGGAGAAAAGGTAAGATTCGAAACAAAAAACGTGATGGAGGCTTTTACGCTTCTACCCGACCCGCAAACCAATGGAGGACTTCTTATCGCAGTTCGGGAGGAAGCCAGGGCACAGGTGGAAGCGCTCCTGCGCCTGAAGCCGGTGGGCAGGCTGGTTGCCAAGGGAGAAAAGGTTGTCGTGGTTAAGTAATACCTCCCGGCCGGGATTGGCAGCACCCCTTTCCTTAACTTTATGTTATGTCCGAAAAAACCAAACTTCTCCTCAATACCAAAGAACTAACCGAGGATTTTTTTGCGGACACCCGTCTCCTGGGCATAATGGCCCCGGTTCCGGATTATACCTTCTGCTGGCAGCTGAACCAGGCAATGGGTATGGACTTCAGGATGTGCAACGAGATCAAACTCATCCGAAAAAAAAGAGACTATTTTTTTCCTTTATTCGAATACTGCGAACCGACCGGCTCCCTGGCGCATTATATTTACAACAACCAATTCGATGGGGAGTATCTCCTCCCTGAATTCAAACATCTCGATTTTTTATGGCTGATGAAAGGTGACGAGGTGAATGATGATTCTCTTAAGGAAAAAATGAACCTGATCCGTGCCATTGAAAAAGTACAGGTGGTTGTGGAACTGACAGAAGAGAAGATCAGGAACAAAGAGCATTTGATCTTTTAGCTGAAGATTAGAGGTCCTGCTCTTTCCTGTAAAACCCTAAACTTTAAACCTTCACCGATAAAATTTAAACCAACAAAAAATGTGGGTTGAAGAAAACAACAAACTGTACCGTAAATTCCAGTTCCCTGATTTCAGCGAGGCCTTTGCCTTTATGACAAAAGTGGCGCTCGCAGCCGAAAAGATGGACCATCATCCTGAATGGAAAAATGTCTGGAATACCGTGGAGATATGGCTAACATCGCACGATGCGGGAAATAAGGTCACGGAGCGCGATCGAAAATTATCAAAAAGGATCGATGAGCTCGTGTCCTGAGCCGGAGATCAGCCTAACCCCTTTTAATGCCACTTGCCAATACAATACTGATGGTAAGGCCTGCCGCCTTCAATTACAACCCTGAGACTGCGGCAAATAATTTCTTTCAATCCGACCCCGGTGAAGACAACCAGCTTTTGCAAAGGCAGGCCCTTTCAGAATTCGATGATATGGTTTCCACTCTCCGTGAAAAAGGGATTGAGGTGATCGTGATCGAGGATACGCCTGTGCCCCCGAAGCCGGATGCGATCTTCCCCAACAACTGGATAAGCACAAGACCGGGAGGAACAATCTCGGTTTTTCCAATGTTTGCGCCCAGCCGCCGGGCGGAGAAAAGGGATGAGATCCTGGTTTACCTGAAAGAACATTTTACAGTGAAAGAAGTGCAGGACTGGAGTGAATTTGAAGCCGAAGGCAGGTTCCTTGAAGGCACGGGCAGTATGGTGGTTGACCACGACAATAAAATGATCTATGCCGCGATCTCGGAAAGAACAAGTTTGCCGGTTTTGGAAAAATATGCTTCTGCCAATGGTTACCAGGCCATCGCGTTTCTCGCCACCGACCGGAATGGACGGCCGGTTTATCATACCAATGTGGTGATGTGCCTGGGGGACACATTCGCTGTGTTATGCGAAGAGGCCATTGATGAAGAATGGGAGCTGATAGCCGTGAGGCAGCTGCTTGAATCGACCGGTCATACCATCATCCCCATCACCCGGGACCAAATGCATTGCTTCGGAGGAAATATGCTCCTTTTGAAAAACCACCTGGGAGAAAAATATATCGTGATGAGCAAAACAGCCCGGGATTCACTGGGAAAAGAACAATTACAAATGCTTGAGGCTTTTGGCTCCATTGTATCCATACCGGTCCCCACCATCGAAAAGGTGGAGGGAGGAAGCGTCAGGTGTATGATCGCTGAGATCTTCCTGGAGCCTCTTTAAAATTCTACCGGGGCTTCCATTATCGTTTCTCCTCTTTTGAACTTCACCGTGGTTTTATCACCCTTCTTGAATTTTCCCAATGCCTGCATATAGCTTTCCATTGCGGTTACATCGTGATCGCCGATCCTGAGAATGACATCCCCGGCTTTCAAACCCGCTTTTTCAGCAGCTCTCCCGGGAGTAACACCATCGATCCGCATCCCTGTTCCGCTGTATGTGTAATCGGGCATCACCCCAAGCGAAACACTAAACCTTGCGGAGGTTGTCGTTTGCGCCTCCCTGGTTTTTGTGAAAGCAAGCTTCCCTTCATCATCTTTGTCAACGATCACCTGTCCGATATGCGATATGATCTTCAGCATACCATTGTAATTGATCAGGGGCTCATCATCAGAAGGCTTGTGGTAATCCGTGTGTAGCCCGGTAAAATAAAACAGCACCGGGATATCCTTCCGGTAAAAGGAGGTGTGATCGCTGGGACCAGTACCACTACTGTCTACTTTTACACTCAGGCTGGAAGCAAAACTTTCCGCAGTGATCCCGTTCCATCCCGGTGAAGTGCCAATTCCCCCGATCGTCACCCTTGTGCTGTCATTGGCTCTTCCCACCATATCCATATTGATCATATAATTCACTGAACGGATATCAATGGTTGGGTTATCAACGAAGTATTTGGAACCATAGAGCCCAAGTTCTTCACCTGAAAAAGCGATGAACAGGTAGTTATTGTTCTTCGCGGGAGCACTCTTCAGT
>CAMLEM010000114.1 GCA_946479005.1 uncultured Chitinophagaceae bacterium
AATGGTGTACTACCTGGGGACGCACGAGTTTTCTTCTGTTTCCAACATTGTTTCCATCAATGGGATCAGGATGTATATGAATGCATTTTTAACGCCGGTGGGCATCAACTCGAATTGTTCGGTAGGCGCCCAGCTTCCCAACCCCCTCCCGGTGCAGCTGCTGTCGTTCAATGCAAGCAGGGAGGACGATCACGTGAGTCTTGAATGGAAAACAGCGACTGAAACCAATACCAGCCATTTTGTTATAGAACGGAGTACGAATGGTGTTGATTTTACTGAAATAGGAATTGTGTTCACCGAAGGGAACAGCACGGATATCCGGTCCTATCATTTCGAGGATCGCAACGCGGTACATTCATCCGGGAATCTTTTTTATCGTCTTCGCACCGTGGATACTGATAGAAAAAGCCAGTACTCCGATGTTAAACTTATTCGTATCCCAGCCTTTGTGCCGGGAGCGAAAACGATCCGGCTTTATCCCAACCCTGCCAGTACGGAGCTCAGGATAGATATTCCTTCCGACTGGCAACAGAAAACAGTGCTGGCAGAAATATTCACGCTGGCGGGATCCGCAAAACAAAAAGAAATGTACTCATTCGCCTCCTCCACGGAAAGCCTGGATGTATCCAGACTGCCGAAAGGTATTTACCTGGTGAGCCTGAGTTGCGGGCAGGAAAAACTGACACAGAAACTGGTGAAACTTTGAGCAATAAATGTTGAAGACCTCAACGAGGCAGCCGGACCACCAGGACGGCTGCCATTTTTTTGTGGGAAACACCCATTTCTTCAATAGTAATTCTACTAACCTTTCAAACAATTCAACTTGATTTTCAACATCAGTAGTAATTGTACTGCAGAAAATACGGAAATTCTTTAGAAAAACTGCGCGAAAAACTTGCAAGTAAAAATCCTGCGTATTATGTTTGTCCTCGAATCGCACAATCCCTAAGAAAACGCCGAATCCGACCTAAGAAAAGAAACTACTCAAGACCGGGAATTTCCCCGGGGTTTCCCAAAATCTGAAAATCGGTTTTCATCGCACTCAGGGATCTGATTCAGGAACCTTAATCCGAACACCCTAAAATGCAAAAAATGAAAACAGTTTTACTCTCCCTGGCTGCTCTCCTCACGATCGGAACAGCTAAAGCACAGTTCACGATGGACTTTGAAGGCAATGAAACTACAATGACTGGTAATTGCTGGCAAATGGTCAATGTGTATCATACCAGCGACCCTGCTGAGGTTATTACCGGCACTGGTAGCTTATTCACTAATCCTCCCACTAACGGTAGCGGTACCAGGGACCTGACAACCCCTGCTCTGGATGTTACCAATTCCAGTTTTTCAGTGTCTTTCAACTATAAGCTGAATAGCACGCTGAGTGGTAACGCTACCCGTTCGATCGAAGTAGGTGTGTTGAATGCCAGCGGAACTTATACTGTTCTTACAACCATTGTGATGGACAGGTTCACGCCTGCCACCGTTCAGAACTTCAACGGGATTTTTGAACTCGGTGCCACCGGGAATATGAGACTTGTCCTGAAAATGGGCGGTTCCAATGGTAACGGTAACGTCAGGATCATCCTGGATGACCTGTATGTAAATGCCAGCGCGCGTTATGCTAACGGATCCTGCAACAATGCCCCCATCGCAGTGAATGACGTATTCAACGGCGTTATCGGGAACATCATCACCGGTAATGTAATGACAAACGATAATGAACCCAATGGCGAAACGATGACGGCATCTTCAGTGATCCTGTCTTCCCAGGGACTCCTGGTATTGAATGCCAACGGTAACTTCATCTTTACGCCTTTCGCCCTTTTTACAGGCCCTACCACCAGCTTTACCTACCGCCTTACCGATAATGGTATGGACCCGATGACATCCAATGAAGCGACCGTGACTTTGAACTATTCAGCGGGTGGCGCTTTACCGGTGACGCTCGTGTCATTCAACGCGATGCTCGGAAACAATAACCTGGTGAACCTGAGCTGGACTACCGCTTCAGAGCAGAACGTAAGTCATTTCGTGATCGAGAAAAGTGTTGATGGTCAAAATTATTCTGATGCAGCCCTGGTGTTCGCTACAGGTAATTCTTCTGAAAAAGTAAACTATGCTCATACCGACGCACTGGGTACCTCTTTCGCGAAGGTGATCTACTACCGTCTCCGTTCAGTGGATCTTGATGGAAAATCACAGCTTTCCGAAGCAAGGATCATCCGCACCACGAAAGCTACAGGTTCGAACATTTCCATCCTTGCCTTCCCCAACCCGGTGACTTCCGAACTGAGGATCACTATCCCGGCCAACTGGCAGAATAAGAAGGTTACCTACGAGGTTTATTCCCTCAATGGTTCCCTGACCACGAAGAAAGAGAACGCGAACAGCAGTCAGACGGAAACCATCAACGTTTCAAAAGCAGCCCCGGGTGTATATATGGTAAGGGTAAGTTGCGAAGGCGAAACTGCCCAGCAAAAGATCGTAAAACAATAAAAAGGTTACAGATTAAGGTCCAAACCAGGGAAACTACCCTTAGAGCCAATACCATTAGAAGAACATAAAAGACAGTAAACAAGAGTTTTGTACACAATAGGGGTTCCGGAACCGTCCTCGCTGATAGCGGGGCGGTTCTTTTTTTACTCAATTTGGTTTATATTATAAACTACTTTACATTTGTGCCGAAACCAGTGAATTTATGAGGATCTTCCTTTCCTTTGTTGCCCTGCTCACCGCCGTTCTTCCGGTCAGCCTGATGGCGCAAACCACGGTCACAGGCCGCGTTATGGACCAAAAAAACCGCGCCCTGCCCGGCGCCAGTATCGCGATCAGGGACAGTTACGACGGGGCCACAGCCGATTCGTCGGGAAATTTTTCATTCAGGACTTCAGAAAAAGGAGCGCGTGTGATTGAAGTGAGCTCCATTGGTTATAAGACCGCGGAACTTTCCATCCAGCTCAGTGGCCAGCCCCTCAGCCTCGAAATAATAATGAAAGAAGAGATCAATGAGCTCACCGCGGTTGTGATCTCTGCCGGCTCCTTTGAAGCCAGTGACCGGAAAAGAGCCGCAGCCGTATTGGACCCAATTGATATCGTTACCACGGCCAGCGGCAACGGGGATATTACCGGGGCCTTGAAAACACTTCCCGGCGCCCAGCAGGTAGGAGAAAGTGAGGGCCTGTTCGTGAGGGGAGGTACAGCGGGTGAAACGAAGACCTTCATTGACGGGACACTGGTGAATAATTTCTTTTACAGCAGCGTGCCCAACATTGCACAGTTCGGAAGGTTCTCACCATTTATTTTTAAAGGAACCGTGTTCAGTACAGGAGGGTATTCGGCTCTCTATGGCCAGGCGCTTTCCGCCGCCCTGATCCTGGAATCGATCGATATACCTGATCAGTCTTCCGCAAACCTGGGCCTATCGGTCTTAAATGCCAGTGCCGGGTATCAGCATCTCGCAAAGAACAAGAAATCATCGGTGGGCTTTTCCTACAGCTACACTGATCTTTCACTGGCCTTCGCGCTGATCAAACAAAAACAGGATTTCAGCAAGGTACCCGTGTATCATAGCATCGATGCCAATTTCCGCGTTAAAACTTCCGCTACGGGTATCCTGAAGTATTATGGATATTTCAACAGCAACAAACTCGCGTTCACTGTAAACAGTATCGACTCCCTGGGTTACCTCGATTACTTCGCCATCTCCAATAACAATATTTACCAGAACCTTTCTTACCGGGAGAATATCGGTAAGGGCTGGAAGGTTCAAACCGGGATTTCCTACACGAATAACAAAGATGAGATCCGGGGAGCCTTGCAGGACCAGCAAAAAAAAGAAGTCCTTTTACAGGGGCTGGAGTTCAGGAATTTTGATATCCTTTCCAAAGGTGATTATTTCAACACGAAGCTGGTTTTGGAGAAAAAGCTCAAAGGATTAAGCGCCTTTCGATTTGGCGCAGAACATAATTATGGAAATGACCGGCTCCGCTTCACTTCCTATGACGGTTCCGTTTTTCGCGACAGCATCCGCTCAAACATCACGGCCGGTTTCGCTGAAACAGATATTTATGCTACCAACTCGCTGGCGATGAAACTCGGCCTGCGTTTTGAGCATTCCACCGTGGTTGACCGTTCGAATCTCGCGCCCAGGATCTCATTGGCCTATAAGATCGGGAAAGGCAGCCAGGCCTCGTTTGCTTACGGGATCTTTTACCAGGACCCGGAGAAACGTTATTTACCTTCCGCGACCTCCCTTGGATTTATGCGGGCCACCCATTACATCTTACAATATCAAAAGGTTTTGAACAACCGCTCATTAAGAGTGGAAGCATTTTATAAGAAGTATCAAAACCTCATCAAGACCGGCTTCGACGGGTTTACGGAGCGGGCAGTGAGCAATGCGGGATATGGAGAAGCCCAGGGGGTTGAATTTTTCTGGAGAGACAAAAAGTCGATCAAGGACTTCGATTACTGGATCTCCTATTCATTCCTGGACACCAAAAGGGATTTTCTGAATTTTCCCTTTGCGATCACGCCCAATTTCGCTGCCCGGCATACGGCCTCCCTGGTCACCAAAAAATTTGTACAAAGCATCAAGACCAATATCAACGCCGCTTATAATTTCGCCAGCGGCCGTCCTTACTACCATATCTTTCACGACGGCGCGAATTATAAATTCTCCGACCGGGGAAGGGTCCCTTCATACCATAATGTGAGCCTGGCCTTCAACTATCTTCCTTCCATCGGGAAACAGGATGCCAAATCTTTCGCCGTGTATGTGTTGCAGGTAAATAATATATTCAACATCAAACAAACCTATGGCTACCAGTATTCGTATAACGGTGCCAGGAAGGAAGCGATCGTTCCCACTTCGAGGATGTTTGTATTCCTTGGGGCTTTCATCAGCTTTGGGGTTGACCGCAGCGATGAGATAATGAACAATATTTTATAAAACAGTCAAACACAAATCAAAATATACGATTATGAAACGCTTCTTAATGATCTCGGTGATCTCTGTGATAAGCACCCTTGCTTTCGCCCAAAGTGAAAAATTCGTCAAGGCAATGGAGGCCCTGGTGCCGTCTGTAGATACTGTCCGCAGCCCGGAGGGATTGAACGAACTCGCCAATTCCTTCGAAAGGATCGCCAATGCGGAAAAAACACAATGGCTTCCTTTCTACTATGCGGCTCTCACCCGGGTGAACCTGGCCAATTTGTATTTCCAGCTTCAGAAACAGGACCAGATAGACCTGGTGCTTGATAAAGCTGAACCCCTGATGAATGCCGCACTGGCCCTCGAGGCGAATAATTCAGAGTTAATGCTGCTGAAGAAAATGTACAACAGCGGCCGAATGATGGCCGACCCGATGAACCGTTATATGTCGTTCGGGATGGATGCCCAGACGGCACTGGAAACCGCCAAATCCCTCGACCCGAAAAACCCCCGGGTTTACCTGATGGAAGGGATCGATAAATATTTCACTCCCGAACAATATGGGGGGAGCAAAGCAGAGGCGAAAAAATTGTTTGAAGAGGCAGAAAGGCTTTTCAGGGAATTTCAGCCAAAATCAACGATCCATCCCTCCTGGGGAAAACCGATGGTAACCTATTTCCTGAGCCAGCCAGACTGACCTGGCATAATAAACATCATATGCAAGAGAAACCCATTTCTGAGAAAGAAAGCCTGGACCTGATCACGCAGATGATCAATAAGGCAAAAAATTCCTACCACGATACCGGTTTAAGCGCGATGATGTGGGGTGCTGTCGTGGCTTTCTGCTCCCTGGTGAAATTCAGCGAGCTGACCTTTGGATTCCGGCTCCCTTTTGACATTTACCTGTTGACCTTCGCGGCGGTCATCCCGCAGATCGTGATCTCCATTAGGGAGAAAAGGAACCGGGCGATGCGTTCTTATGATGATGTTTATATGGATTATATCTGGCTGGGATTCGGGATCAGCATTATCCTTTTGGTTTTCGTATTGAATATGATGGGAGCCGCCTGGCAACCGGTGGCGGAAGAGTATCTTAAGGATAACGGTTCTCGTTCTCCCTTCCAGTTGTATGAATTTGTAGGTCCTCTCTTCCTTATCC
>CAMLEM010000115.1 GCA_946479005.1 uncultured Chitinophagaceae bacterium
TGGAAATTTCGGTCCCAATGCCAATACGGCTGCCGACCCGGTGAAGGAAGGATTGGAAAAGGTCGAAGGTATCAAGGGATATTTCCGCGAAGCGAAAGCTTACCTGGCGGAGACCGAACACGCGCAGACCAACCTGAAGTTTGAAGCCACCAAAGAGCTGTTCACCAAAAAGCAGAAGCTTTATGTGCACGCCAATACCGTGAAGCAAATGCTGGTGGCGCTCGATTTCGTGAAGGAATTTGATTTTGATATGGTGATCGTGGGTGGCAGCGACAGCTGGCAGATCGCGGATCTCCTCAAACAAAACAATGTATCCGTGATCCTGCAGCAGGCGCACAGCCTGCCCACGCTGGAAGACGATGATGTGGACCAGCCTTATAAAACAGCTGCCGCCCTGCAGAAGGCAGGCGTGCTTTTTTCCCTTTCCGATGATGACAACCAGACCCGCGGCCGCAATCTTGCCTTCAATGCAGGTACCGCAGCTGCTTATGGTTTATCGAAAGAGGAAGCGCTCCAGGCCATCACGCTGAATGCCGCCAGGATAATGGGCGTTTCAGATCGCACCGGCAGCATCGAAAAAGGCAAGGATGCCAATATCGTGATCAGCGATGGCGACATCCTGGATATGCGCACCAGCGTGGTGAGCGATGCTTATATCCAGGGAAGAAAAGTGGATCTCACCGATAAGCACAAGCTGCTCTACGAAAAGTACCAGCAGAAATACAATCTCAAAAAAGCATTCTAGGTTTTATGCTCGTGACCGGCAGGAGCCTGGTCCAATGGTAAACCGCAATGGGGGCATTTATTGCCCCTTTTGTCTTTCGCCAGCTCTTCCAGGAAGCCGGAGGTGATGATACCCGCGGGGAGCGCCAGCATCGCTACGCCGGCCAGGAGAATGGTGGCTGAAAAGACCTTTCCCAGGGTTGTGATCGGGTAAATATCGCCGTAGCCGACCGTGGTAAGGGTGACAACAGCCCACCAGATCGTGGCGGGAATGCTTTTGAATTTATCGGGCTGGGCCTCGTGCTCTGCAAAGAATACAAGGCAGGAGGCTATGATGATCAGGAAAAGCGTCAGCACCAGGCTGAGCAGGAGCTCGTTGATCCTTGTGCGGAACACATTGGTGACCAGCCTCGCGGCCCGCATATAGGCCGTCAGCCGGAACAGGCGGAAAAAGCGCATCAGCCTCAGGATCCTCAATACCCGAAGATCGATCCCCAGGCTGCGGGCAATGTAAAAAGGAAGAATGGCCAGCAGGTCGATCAGCGCTCCCGGTGAAACCATATATTTCAACCTACCCCATACAGGGTGACGGTACTGGGGTTCGTGGTCGCTGCTCCAGACCCTCAGGATATATTCAATGGTGAATGCAGTGACAGAGAAAACGTCGAAATAATAAAACAGGTCTTCGTTGCCTTGGTAGATGGAGGGGACGGTTTCGATCATCACGGAGATCACGTTCAGGATGATCAGGATGATGATGAAAATATTGATGACCTTATCCCAATGCTTATCCCCAACAATTTCAGGGTGCAGGAGACCGTGCACCTTTTGTTTAACCCGGCGGTACATCAGCAGTTAATTGGCGACTGAATATAAAAAAAAATCCCCTCCTGGCAAGAGGGGATCTGATTTGGATGAATCAATTATTTACTGCCGGGAACCAGTTCTTTCATTTTGTTTCCCATTTCAGTCCACCAGGCATTCCATTTTTGAAGATCATCCGGATTGCTGGCGAGTTTCTGGCCGATGCTTGCAGATTTTGCAGACCAGTCGCTCATTTTCTGCGTGTACTCCTGCATTTTTTCAGGATTGTTCCAGTTGGCTTTGTAGTCGTTCCAGAAAGCAGCGTAATCATCAACGAATTTCTGAACCTCGGGATCAGAAAACTTAGGAGTTTCTCCTGAAGGAGTAGTGTTTTCCGTGGGGGTGGTAGTGTTATCCGTGTTGGCGTTATTTGTTGTTGTTGCAGTAGTGTCGGTGTTTGTTTCTGTTTTTTCTTCTTTTGAGTTGTTGCAGGAAGCCATAATACCTGCGAGAGCTACCAGGGAAAGGAATTTTTTCATTTTTTGTTGGTTTTTTGGTTTAGAAATAGGGGTCAAACCTATCATTTTTTTTCGGAATGTTATAATGAATTAGCCAACGGTGGCCACAAATCAGCAAAAGGCCCCGAAACCGCTTCTACGATATTCAGGGCCAACCATTTACCCAAAAGCACCAATCCCTCGAATTTTATTCATTATTCGCTATTCGCTATTCATTATTCGTTATTCGTTATTCATTATTCATTCCTTCCCGTGACAGTTCTTATATTTCTTTCCACTGCCACAGGGACAGGGATCGTTCCTTCCCACTTTAGGACCTACCTTGATCGGCTCCTGTTTTACCATCGTTTCTCCGCCGCCCGGCTCGAAACGGTCGCGTTCATTGGCTCCGTAATCCTGCCCGGCTGCATCCACTTCTTCCTTGTTTGCCCGCATCCTGCTCATATCCGTCTTCTGCTCCCGTCCTTCCTTCAGCTGCGCATTCTCCTGCTGGATGGGGATGGATGAATGGGTAAGGAAGGATACGATGTTCTTATTCACTTCATCGTTCATATTGCGGAACAGGTTGTAAGCTTCGATCTTGTAAATGACAAGCGGGTCTTTCTGTTCGAGGTAGGCCGTTTGCACACTTTGTTTCAGATCGTCCATCGCCCTTAAATGATCCTTCCAGGAATCGTCGATGACCACCAGGGTAATCGTCTTTTCCAGGGCGTGGGCAAGTTCCACACCAGCCGTCTGTATGGTCTTATCGAGAGGCGCAAGTACATTCAGTCCTTTTTTTCCATCGGTGAACGGCACCACCACATTCTCGATATGGCTTCCCTGGTTCTGCCGGATATTCTTGAACACGGGCAGCACCTGCCGCTGAAGCTCTTCTTTGTGCCGGGTGTAATTTTCAATGGCTTCATTGTAGAGCCTGTCGGAAAGCGCAGGTACATCTCCCCGCTGGAAATTCTCCTCGCTGATCTCCGTTTCCAGGGCGAAGTTGACGATGCAGGCCATTTTGAAACCTTCATAGTCATCCGTTTCCTTAAAGGATTCCACCAGTCCTTCCGCCATCGCAGAGAAAGAATTGTCGATGTCGAGCGCGAGCCTTTCGCCAAAGAGGGCGTGATTTCTTTTCTTATACACGGCATTCCGCTGCTTGTTCATCACATCGTCGTATTCGAGCAGGCGTTTGCGGATGCCGAAATTGTTTTCCTCCACTTTTTTCTGCGCTCGCTGTATGCTATTGCTGATGATGCTGTGCTGGATCACATCTCCTTCCTTGTATCCCAGCCTGTCCATCAGGGAAGCCACTCTCTCACTTCCGAACATTCGCATCAGGTCGTCTTCCAGGGAAACATAGAACTGGCTGGAACCCGGGTCGCCCTGCCTGCCGGCCCTTCCTCTCAGCTGCCGGTCAACCCGCCGGCTTTCGTGGCGCTCCGTGCCGATGATGGCCAGGCCTCCTGCTTCTTTCACGCCCGGTCCTAATTTGATATCCGTACCACGTCCCGCCATATTCGTGGCGATGGTTACGGCGCCTGCAAATCCCGCTTCCGCCACCACCTGTGCTTCCCTTGCGTGTTGTTTCGCGTTCAGAACATTGTGAGGGATCTTTTTCTGTTGCAGCATCCGGCTCAGCAGCTCGCTCACCTCCACCGAGGTGGTACCTACCAGGCAGGGGCGCCCGGCATTGCGAAGCTGCTCCACTTCATCAATAACAGCTCTGTATTTTTCCCTCTTGGTCTTATACACCAGGTCCTGCCTGTCGTCACGGATCATCTTCAGGTGCGTGGGTATGCCCACCACATCCAGCTTATAGATGCTCCACAGCTCGGCGGCTTCCGTTTCCGCGGTACCCGTCATCCCGGCCAGCTTATGATACATCCTGAAATAATTCTGAAGCGTTACGGTGGCATAGGTTTGAGTGGCCGCTTCGATCTTTACATTTTCCTTCGCTTCGATCGCCTGGTGAAGACCATCGGAATAACGGCGGCCGTCGAGGATACGACCCGTTTGTTCATCCACGATCTTGATGGCGCCATCCATTACCACGTACTCCACATCCTTATCGAAAAGCGTGTAAGCCTTCAGCAATTGCTGAACGCTGTGAATGCGGTCTGCTTTCTGGGAATAATCATTGAGCAGGGCCTCTTTCTGCTGCAGTTTTTCGTCAGCGGGCGCAGCGCTTCTTTCGATCTCCGCCAGCTGAACACCAATGTCGGGCAATACAAAAAATTCAGGGTCTTCTCCCGATTTGGTGATCATCGCCAGTCCCTTGTCTGTCAGCTCCACTGAATTATTCTTCTCCTCGATATGGAAAAGGAGATCCTCATCCACGATACGCATATTGCGCTGCTGGTCCTGGAGATAATAGTTTTCCGCTTTCTGCAGCTTTACCCTGATGCCGGGCTCGCTCAGGAATTTGATCACGGGCCCGTACTTGGGCAGCCCGCGGTGTGCACGGAACAGGTAAAGCCCCCCGCTCTTCGGATCGTCATCTCCCTCCGAGATCCTTTTCTTGGCCTCGATCAAACAGTTCCGCACGATCTTTTCCTGCTCCTGTACCAGCTGCTGAATCCTCGGCTTGTGAATATGATATTGCTGGTCGTCGCCGCGGGCAACGGGCCCTGAAATGATCAGCGGCGTTCTCGCGTCATCGATCAATACAGAATCCACCTCATCCACCATCGCGTAATGATGCTTACGCTGCACCATTTCCTGGCGCGAGTGCACCATATTATCCCGCAGGTAGTCAAAACCAAATTCATTGTTGGTACCATAAGTGATGTCGGCCAGGTAGGCCTTTCTCCTTTCCTCGCTGTTGGGTTGGTGCTTGTCGATACAATCCACGGTAAGGCCCAGCCATTCGAAGATGGTCCCGTTCCATTCCTGGTCGCGGCGGGCCAGGTAATCATTCACGGTCACGATATGCACCCCTTCTCCCGCCAGCGCGTTCAGGTAGGCGGGGAGGGTTGATACCAGCGTTTTTCCCTCACCCGTTGCCATCTCGGAGATCTTACCCTGGTGAAGCACCACGCCACCGATGAGCTGAACATCGTAATGCACCATATTCCAGGTCACCTGCCCGCCTGCTGCGGTCCAGGTGTTTTTGAAAGTGCATTTATTGCCATCGATGGTGATATAATTTTTCTTTACGCTCAATTCCCGGTCAAGCTCGGTGGCCGTGGACACCAGCTCCGCATTCTCCTTGAACCTCCGCGCCGTTTCCTTTACCACGGCAAAGGCTTCCGGAAGGATCATTTCGAGGATCTCTTCGATTTTTTTGTCCTTTTCCTTCTTCAGTTTATCCACCTCCTGGTAGATGTTTTCCTTTCCATTGAGATCATTGAAGGGCAGCTCATCGGCTTCTTTTGTCCGGGCGGCGATCTCATCGCTGATATCCTTCAGGTGTTCGGCGATGCGCCGGCGGAATTCGGCTGTCTTGCCCCGGATCTCGTCGTGCGAGAGCGCCTGGTAGGATTGAAAGAATTCATTGATACGGGCAACATAGGGTTCGATCTTCCGCACATCTTTTTCCGACTTATTGCCACCGAAGATTTTCGAAATAAAACCAAGCATAAAGAGAATATTAGTGGGAGCTTCTTTTTATAAAAAGAATTATTCCCGTCAAATAGGATGCTATAAACAGAAACAGGCCAATTTGGCAGGGATGCAAAGATAGTTTAAAGCCGTGAGCTATAAAGGGGTGGGCAGTCATTCTTATCTTGCAGCCTATGAGAAGAATTCTTCCTTTCCTGCTGGTTTTGGCAGGCTGTTCAAACGAGGGGGGCCAGGACCCGGCCGAAATCTCGCGCCTCGACGAAGTGGCGATGGATGAGATCTTTCTTGATTACCGGATCCACGCAGAAGAAGGAGATGATAACCTGAACGTCCTGCTGCAGTTCAGGGAGGAAGATGAAACCGGCCGCACCCTGGTGGTTGGGGAGGCAGGAAAAGTGAAGCTCGATGAAGAAACGCTTACCGTGGACAGTGCCGACCGTGCCGGCGCTTTTTACGAGATACAGAAACCCATCGCCGGTTTT